>CAZION010000023.1:0-56397 GCA_964540865.1 uncultured Victivallis sp. | reverse complement strand
GGATATTTAAATCCTGTTTTATCCTGTTATCCTGTCAAAGGTTCCGGATTAGGGAAAAATCTCCGGTTTTTGCGGCAGCGAGGACTGAGCCCATGTATTCATCCACTTTGTCGGCGGACATTGGGACAGGCATGTTTCTGAGCTTGGATTCGAATTTCGGGTTTTTAGCGGCAGTAAGGCAACGCCGCACGTGATCATCGGAAAACCCCGGGACATCCTTCAATGTTGTCGGGAATCCTACATCTTTAGACAATGCGATCATCCCTTCAGCTACGGCCATGCCGAGCTCTCTTCCGGAAAGTTTATCGATATCCGCTTTGATGTATCCGGCCTTTTTATAGATTGCTCCGACTTTGCGAAGCTTGCCTTCAATTGCCGGGGAAAAGAAAACAACGTAATAAGGGTTCATCAGGGCGCATGCCCTACCGTGCGGAAGCAAGTCTACAAGGGAAAAACTGTTCAGATGAGCACCGTTCGTAGCTCCGATCATAATCGAATATCCGCCTAGATCGGTACCGAGCCCCAAAGCCTCACGCGCTTCAATATTTTCCGGACATTTCACCGCAGTTTCCATGTTCGCCGTTATGAGCTCGATTCCAGCCAAGGCGACATCTTCAACTTCCTTCAGCTTTTCTTCACGACTCCCCATGTAAACTTCCAGGCAGTGCGATATACCGTCGAACGCCCCATCCATAGTAAAATCTTTGGACATTGACCTAGTGTAACTGTAATCGAAAAGAGCCCTGTCAGGAATAACTGCATTGTCGATCATCAGGAATTTCTGATTCTTTTTAATGTCGGTTATATTCGAATACTTCGTAAGATGTGCCGCAGAACCGGAGGCAAGCTGCACAGCCAGCGACGGAAGCATTTTCCTTCCAGTCCTAACGAGCATTTCAGACACTCTGCCTTCGCCGAAATAATCATTGATGTCCGGATATTTGTCCTTGAGTATTGAATAGGCGATCGCAGCTTTAACGGCATCGATCAGGCTTCCACCGCCGACAGATATTACAAAATCCGGGGTCTGCCTTGAAATTTCATCGGAAATCCTGAAGACATCTTCAAACGGGGAATTGGGTTTTGCACCGTCAATAATATCACCGGCGAGCGTTATTCCGGATTTATGAAGTATCATTCTGACAGTTCCGCGGATTTCTTCTCCCCAGCTCTTGCCGGTTCCGCCTGCAACCAATGACGCACGTTTCCCTAAACCTGATGAAAGTTCTCCGAGCCGGCACATGCAGTCAGTACCGAAGACATAGTTGTCATCTTTGAATTTCTTCAGCAGAATTGTCGACTTTTCTCGAATGTTCACGGTCGGGGTATTTTCGTAGTAGAAGTATGGATTGAAGTATATTTGCACATGGTGATTCTGTTTCGTCCACGCCGCTTCGATTCATATAACGCCTTGTCGGCTTTAAAGATGATATCCTCAATTGTCAGCGCCTGGGTATCTTCCTGAAAGCAGGCCCCTATTGAGATTGTAAGCTTGATGGAGCTTCCACCGTATTCAAAATGCCTGTCTTCTATCTGCCTGCGGATCCGTTCACAAAGCTTTTCAGTGTCATCAAAAGATATTGTCCCCTTCAGCATCAGTATGAACTCCTCCCCACCGTACCGGCAGAACAAGTCATAGTCCCTGATAGAATTCCGGATTATGGCCGCCGCTTCGCTTAAAACATAATCCCCGGCCAAGTGTCCGTATTTATCGTTTACATCTTTGAAATGGTCAAGATCCATCATGACAATCTTCAAGGCGAAATTTTCACGTTTGGAAAGCAAAAGCTCCTGCCTTGCATTTTCCTGGAAATAATGACGGTTATACGCACCAGTTAAAAGATCCATGTTTGCACGGGTATAAAGGCTCTGACGGAACTCGACCTCTGTTTCACTCAATAGTTCAAGCTTCATGACGGTGTCACCAATTTGAATATTGGAACCGATACTCAGTTCGCAATGTTCAACTTTCTCCCCGTCAACAAAAACGCCGTTACGGGAATTATTGTCCTTCAATGATATGCGTCCATTCAAATTGATGACACAGCAATGATCCCAGCTGACCAGCTCGTCATCTATGATAATCGATGATTCCGGCGAGCGGCCAATTGAGACCAGTCCCTGCAGCAAAACCATCATCCCCATATCTTTTCCTACGGAAACTGTCAGGCATGGACGCCCCTTCGGAGATTTAATTTCCGACATATCCATTTTGGTCATGGTCTGTGTAAGTTTACCGCCCATATACTTCTATTATCCCAAATTGAGCAATGTTGCTTTTTCTAATTTCCATTTATCTCTTAAACTATACGAAACCAAACCTAAATACAAGAAAACACGCAAAAAAAACAGCTCCAAATCGCCCTCATAGTTTTCATGAAAAAGAGTGAATTTATTTTTCAGGAAAACTATGATTCCCCTTAGATTTCATCTTCAATATCTTAAAAAGCACTCTCAATGTCCTTCCAAGTATTTTAACGCTTCTTATTTTCCTAAGCTGTCTGAAGAGAACTGAAGGCCTCAGATAAAATGACTTGTAAAAATCGCGCTGCGCGCCGTATAAATCGTCCTCGCTGAGTCCGTCCGGCACAAACACCGGCTCCCAGTAGTTGAACTTCGATGAATCAGCGGAAGCGTTGAATCTCCCATATTTCCCGGATGATGCAAGGTCATAAAGTTCAGTTCCCCTGACAGGCGTCGCAATAGTGCAGACAACATCGGTCAACTGCAGAGACAACGCGAAATCCCTTGTCTTCCTGAGGCTGGCATGGGTTTCAGTGGGATGGCCAAGCATGAAAAAACCTTTAACCATTATACCTGCCTTGTCTGCTAAATTCACAGTTTGCCTAACTTTATCGGCAGTAATCCCTTTTTTTATGAATTTGAGAATCTCATCGTCTCCGCTTTCAATCCCGATTGCAATCTGCCAGCAGCCTGCTTCGCTCATGAGTTTAAGAATCTCCTCGTCGAGATCATTTGCGTTCGCCATACAGGTCCATGAGAAATGCAGGGTTTTCTCCTTTATCAATTCGAGTATCCTTCTGAACCTCTTCCGGTTTGAAGGGAAAGTGTCATCAACAAAGGTCAGTTCCTTTGCATTGAATTTATTCAAGACTGATTCTATTTCACCCACCACATATTCTGGCGTGAAATATCGGATTTTCCTGCCGAATGTGTTATTGTCACAAAAAATGCAGTTATAGGGGCAACCTCTTGAAGTTATCAGTGAAACCACAAAATCCTCCCGGTAGCATCCGATCGGCGGGCGGTAAAGCTTTATATCGGACAACGCATCTCGGTCGGGATATTGGAGTTCATTAAGATCCTGTATTTGATCGCGTCGTTCATTTACAGAAATTCCGCCTTCGGAATTTTTAAAAACCAAACCTTTTATTCCTGCGAATTTCGCAGGCTCGTCCATGTTTTCAAGAAGTTCGGCAAACGTATGTTCCCCCTCGCCGCAAACTCCGAAATCAAATGCGGAATCCGCAATGGATTCAGCCGGATTGGCGGTAACATGCGGACCGCCTGCAACAAGCCTGACCACTGCAAAATTTTTCCGCACCGAAGCCGCAAGGCGCAAGGAATTCCGGTATGCGACCGTAGTTATCGAAATCCCAACGCATTCAGGAAGGAAATTCTTCAACCGTTCAATCACCGTCTCATCCGGGAGATGCTCGGCTTCGGCGTCAATCAGCTGGACCTCATGCCCGAGTTTCTTCAGGAATGAGGAAAGATAGAGGATTCCAAGCGGCGCCTGCCGCCCGCCAATGTCTCCAATATCCGCCCCATATCTTTCGGCAACAGAAATGTAAGGATAAATCAAGGATATTTTCATGCGGATAAACTACCATCCCATCTTTAATTTTGTAGTTGAAGTACGAAGGGCTGTACCTACTGTCACTTAAATTCGCGAAACCAGTCATCAAATCAAGCAACTTATTTACAGGTTTTGAAATAATGCTATCTGAAGATATAGTATTAAAAGAGGTGAATTTATGTATGCCACAATTGAGACTAGAATAGTCAAAGGAAATATAATACCGCTCAATCCTGAGCTTATTCCAAATTCTGGAAAGGCTCTTCTTACTATAACTTCCAGCAAACGAAAAAAACCTGATTGGAAAAAGATTTCTGCTTGCCTAGGTGATTTCACCCCTTCAATAGACCCTTCAAAATGGCAAAAGGAAACACGTAAAACCTGGAACAGCCGTATATTCTGATGTAATTGAAAAAGCAATTGATATCAGGAAGAAAACCAATATAGACGTACCTGATGCAATAATAGCTGCGAGTTGTATTATTTTCAAAGCGAATCGTCTGACAAGGAATGAAGATGACTTCAAGAAGGTTAAAGAGATAAAAATAATAAATCCTTTCAAACAATAAAACAAAAACGAGGAGAAGTGTGATGAGACCTGTAACGTTATTCACCGGACAGTGGGCGGATCTTCCTATCAAGACCCTTGCCAAAAAGGCGAAATCATGGGGATACGACGGACTCGAGCTTGCATGCTGGGGCGACCATCTTGACGTCAACAAGGCGGCAAAGGACCTCAAATACTGCAAAGACCATCTCGCAATGCTCAAGAAGGAAGGCATCGGAGTCTGGGCGATAAGCAATCACCTTGCCGGGCAGCTCGTATGCGATCTGAACAACGACGGGCGTTCGGATGTTTTCGCTCCCAAGGAGCTTGCCGGTAACGCTGAAGGTCAGCGCAAATGGGCGATTGAACAGATGAAACTTACGGCTCAGGCCGCAAAAAACCTGGGTGTAAAAGTCGTCAACGGCTTCACCGGTTCATCGATATGGCACATGATCTACAGTTTCCCGCCTGTGACTGAGAAGATGGTCAACGACGGATTTGCGAACTTCGCAAAGAACTGGAATCCGATTCTCGATGTATTCGGCAAATGCGGCGTGAAGTTCGCACTTGAGGTACATCCCACCGAAATCGCGTTCGACATTGTCACCGCGAAACGCGCCCTTGACGCGATCGGCAACAGGCCTGAATTCGGGTTCAACTTCGACCCCAGCCATCTGGAGTGGCAGATGATCAATCCGGCAAAGTTCATCCAGGAATTCCCTGACAGGATCTATCACGTCCACATGAAGGATGCTTCTGTAACGCTTGACGGCAGATCAGGAATTCTTTCATCATATCTCAACTTCGGACAGCCTGGCAGAGGCTGGGATTTCAGAAGCCTCGGACACGGAGACGTAAACTTCGAGGAAATAATCCGCGAACTCAACCGCATCGGTTACAAAGGCCCGCTCTCTGTAGAATGGGAAGATTGCGGAATGGAGCGCGAATACGGCGCAAAGGAAGCCTGTGAATTTGTAAGGAACAACGATTTCACTCCTTCAAATGTCCAGTTCGACGCAGCATTTGACAAATAAAAATTCAGAAACTGAATTTTAAAACAAAACCCCCGTACAAAAATGCGGGGGTTTTTATTTTAATGTAGCACAGGCATCTTGCCTGTGTGCTTTCTTTTTCCCATCTTTTCCATGTGTAGCGTTCGCCGTGTCGGCGAAGATCCAAATTCCTCTTGTCCGCTACGGACAACACGGAGGCCCAAGGGGAAGACACAAAGTTTGCGGATTTTCAGGGGTTCCCGTATATCCTGTATGGGCCGATTTCACGGGTCAATATGCAGTTTTCTTCAACCGTCCTGATTACCGGTTCCGGAAAATCACTGCCCCCGGTGCCGTCCACACGCGGCATCCTGATGATGATAATTGAAAAATAACCTTCACGTATTTTCTGGAGCAGTGATGCCGGATCAAGTTTTCCACTCCTTACAAGCCATCCATACTGGAACGGCTGGAGCTGGATTTGCCGCTTCGCAGAAAGGACATATCCTATGTCATCGGCAAGAACCGGCCCAGGCGCACCGCCGATCTCCTCGACAAGGAGACGTCCTATCTCCAGATCCGCATCCCCTGGTGTCAGCACTGTCTGTCCTGCCGGCACCTCCTGCCCGTAAGTAGCCGTGAAGACCGGTTGCGGTGCAATCGGGATGTATAATGAGAGCTGTGCGGCAAGGCACCACGAGACTGTCTGTATGCGCTTGCTTCCCGAAATGCGCACATAAAGCGGACCTGCAAGCAGAACTGCCGCTGCAATTGGTGCAAGATAATAATGGACGTCGGCACCGATTTTTGCGGATGTCGCAAGAAATACCAAAGTGAACAGTGCAAACCACCAGCGAGGGGAATTCCTGTCGCCAGTCCATAATCCGAACAGCAGAATTGCAAAAACGAACGGATACCGTCCTGCTGCTGTAAACGCAAGACGGACCATCGTCTTAAAGGATGCTCCTATGCTGTTCATCTCTGCGAAATGATTTATGATGGCTGTATTTCCGGATGCGATGAGCCAGGCTCCGGCAAGGAGGGCTGGAATCAGGAAACCAGCCGCGAAAATCGCAAAACTCATCCGTCCTTTCCGGAACGAGAGAATCAATCCTGCAAGGAGGGCCGCAGCAAAAATTGGTTTGATGAGAACGGCCATTGCCGCAAAGAGGCCGGCAAAAAACCAGAACCATAAATGCCGGGGCAATACCTTTCTGTGTGCAGTTCCCGCTTTCTGAATTGCCTTCTCCATAAACAAAACTGCGGCAATTGATGCTGCCAGTGCGAGCATGTCAACACGCGCCATCGCCGTATAGCGCCATACCAAAGGCGATGCACCGAATAATGCGCATGCTCCTAGAGCGGCCGCCGGCGAAAGCTCCCGTCGTGAAAGACGGTACAACAGGATGATGCAGATCATGAATCCGAGGACAGACAGCATCCTGGGCATCAGGAACACACTCTTTCCAATTACGGCAAACGGCGCCGCAAGATGAAAAAAGAGAGGGCCATACGGATTATGCAACCATGGGATATCGCCGGGGCCGACTGGCGGATACAGCAGCATACCGTGACTTGTGCGGATTATCCAGTTGACAATGACACCCTCCCCGTATTCCACTGGATATGGAAACGGAATGGTGACCAGGAAATGCCTTATCATGTAGATAGACAGATAGACGAGGAGTGCGGCGGAAATAAGTTCCGGCATCCTTTGGCTCAGATTGTTCTCTTTCCTGACTGTCATTCCACCCCTTCAGAACTTCGATAGTCCCGGTTAATCCGCAAATCCCATACAAGACCTTCGGATGCCAACTTACGAGCGCCTTTTTCCATTAAGAACGACTGCCCTTTTACTATTCTCTTTCCGTCAATCGAGATGCTTCCTCCGAGCCATGACGCCTTCCACGCACCTGATACCGGGATATTCACGACTTCTGTTTTTCCCGGAGCTAAACGTTCCTTGAAGATACCTGCGACCAAGAGTCCGGGAATATCCGACGCCAGATAATTTTCCGCGATGAAGGATGAAATCCCATCCGGCATTTTATGTACACGGTAGTCGCGAATTACAGGCGGCATGCCGGCCTCTTTCAGATCATGGATGAGCTTGGCCGAATACTCGTCCGCGTCAAGCATCATCTGTATCTCATGGTGCATGCAGGCGTAATATCCGACGTGCATGCGGTAGAACATGAGTCCGCGCCCATCGAACAGAGGTCCTGACGGTGCGAATTTCACAATTGCCTTCATCTGTGAAATGTCACTACTGTTGTCCGTGGAAAGGTGCTGCGGCAATGCGGCGATCGACGAGGCCCCGAGAAGGACGGAAATTGAAAAAACAGCCCAGCCGCGCCGGGCCAGCGCATCCAATTGAAAAATATACGATGAGAAAAACATCGCTCCGAGTGAAAGAATCGCAAGCAGCGGGAGGAATGACTGCCGGTACGGAACCGGCACGAGGAGGATCTGCAGGACGCAGCCCGCAAGAAGTGTTGCAAGGGCAAACGCCTGCCTCCGCGTACGTCCCTGGAACAAAGCCCTCAGGATTCCGAATACGCCAGTCACCAGAAGTATCCCCGCACTCGTATAAAGTTCCACAAAATATCCGGATGATGAAAAGGAATATTTCCAGCGCAGGTTCATGAGGATCACCGATTCGAAAGCGTCGTTCCCGGCTCCAATTGCAAGCATCCAGCAGCAATACGCCGCCAGGGCGGCGCAGAAAGCGGAGGCGACGAGAACCGCCGGTTTCCAGCCGTGAAGAAAATAGATAGCAGCCAGCAATGCGCCTGCAGAGATCACGTATTTCTGGCTGAGAAGACTCATTGCACCAACAAAAACGCCTATGAGAATAAACTTCCAGCGGATCCGCTTTGAAAGGTTTTCCGGGGATTCTGCGGATTTCGCAAATGTCAGGCTTAACGCTCCTGCGAATGCGAATATCGCAATAGGTTCAGGCCTCGCCTCGGTCATTTTCAGAAGGAACATCGGAACAAGTCCGAGCAGCCATACGCCTATACCGCAGGCCGCAGGAGAAAGACCGAAACTACTTCCGCACCTGTACAGCAGAAACAGCGCTCCGGCCGCTGAAAGCAGGCTGATTCCCCTGAACAGGAAGATCTGCCAAAAGCCTTCGCCGAAAGAGAAAAGCGGAGCCATCAGCCGATGGTAAAAGACCAGATGGTGTTCAAAGAAATCAGTGTACGGAGTGTAGCCCTGGTGCAGGAGCCATGCTATGTGCGCATGCTGGAATTCATCATCGTCAAAAGCGTGCCGGATGGAGGAATAAATCCACAGCACAGAAAGCAGGGCACAGAGCGCAAGCAGGAAAATAAAAATATGTCTTCGTCTCATTTTGAGAATTCCGCCTTTGCTTCGGTTGCCTTGCCGGAAACAATATGGACTTTCAACTGCCGTGATTCCGTTCCGCGCTTGACGGTAAAATCGTATTCCCCTTCAGGCAGCGGGATTATCAGCCCCGGATCAGCATACACCGGCATTGCCACTCCTGCGAATTCCGCAGATGCGTCGGCAGGCACACCGTTTGAAGTTGCCGAAAGCAGAAGTGCACCCGGCTTCTCCACCGGTTCACCTACACCGAAATGGATCGAGTTCGTATGAATCCGAACACCCTTGGCGTCGACAAGTTCGGCCCAGAGCGAAAACATCCCTTTTGATTCAGGCGGAATATCCCAGGAAATGTCTCCGGCTGCAAGAGCCCTCGCCTTCCCGCTTTCCGTTACCCGTGATTTCCCGGAAACCAATGTTTCGGAACCGTGCATGATCCTCCAGTTGACAACAAGACCGGACGGCAGCTCCTGAAGTTTAGGATTAAAGACATGTGCTTTCGCATGAAAAACGCCTCCAGGCTTGCAGCTTGTGTCATCCTCGCATAGAAACAGGCGGAGATCACCTGAAAAAAGGTTGCGAACCGTGCATGCCACCATTTTATTTTCGCGGCCAAAACCGAAAACCCCGTGGGGAATCAGGACTCCGGTCCGGGCAAAATCCGACCATGTCCAGACTGCTATGCCAGCAAGCCTTTCCGATGTGACGGCACTGTACTGGAATCCGAAACGGACAACCTTGTCAAGATATGTTTCCGAGCCGCGCAGCTCATCGTTGTATCCTCCGGTGAATGCGCCTAAAGTTCCCTGTGCTCCGAGTTCCGCAGCCCAGATAGGTGTGTTTACCTCCTCGGCTAATTTCAAGTTAACTGCAAGTCCGTTGCGCAGTCCGTCATATACGCGTTTTGAATGGTACCAGCCGTAATGGAGGTTCCGTCCGGCCAACGGCAACAACTTGTACAAATCGGGACTGCCTGCGGAAGCGACGACAATCATTGGAATGCGGACTGGATCTTTTTCCCTGATGTATGCCATGGATCTCTTATTGTATTCGGTCGCCTCCCCCATTTCGTTGGCGGAGCCCCAGCTGATGATGGAGGTGAAATTCCCGTACCAGAGGATCATTTCGGAGATCTGCGGTTCAGCCCAGTCGTTCCAGGCCTGGTCGGTCTGTATCCAAACCTTGTTAATCTGCCAGGCCGGGATTTCGGTGAAGACAAGCATGCCGATCCTGTCGCAAGCGGCATAGGTGGAAGGGTGCTGCGGATAATGGCCTGTCCGCAAATGATTGGCTCCGAAATTACGGATCCTCTGCAATTCGCGTTCATTGAATTCACGCGGGATGCACGGGCCGTAATCCTTCAGATCCTCATGCAGCCCGAAGCCCTGGAGCCACAGGCGTTTTCCGTTTACAAGGAAATCAGGGCCGTCGATGCGGATTTCGCGGAGGCCCAGAGGCAGGCGCAAATGCGGTGCCGGCTCGCCGCGCCAAGTCATTTCAACCGTATGCAGGAAAGGATCCTCGGGAGACCAAAGCCTCGCCTTTGGAATTTCAAAATCGACTTTGAACGGTTCCGATGTTCCCGGGTTCAGAGATGTTTTCAGTATCGCCTTGGCGCAGACCTTGTCGTCAGACTTAAGCATGACAGCAAGTTCTCGGACTTGGTTTTCCCCTGAACGGTTTGCGATATTTCCTGAAATGCTTAGGTGTGCTGTCCCGTTGTCGTCAACCTTTGTGGCAGTGCGCAGGGACTCAATCCGGAAACGGGGTCTTGAAATCAGGAAAACTTCGCGCGTCAGTCCTCCATATGGATTCCAGCCAAGCTTTTCGGATGGGATTGTCTTGCCGCTCAGACGGTTGTCACCTCTTACAACAAGTTCCTTCGCTGTGCCTGTTTTTATCTTTCCATCGAGACTGAAGGAGAATGGAGTATAACCTCCGCGATGGTTTCCGAGATATTCGCCGTCGAGCCAGACATCCGCAGTGAACATCGCACCGAGAAAGACCAATGCCGGCTCACCGTCCCACTTTTCCGGAAGACTAAGTCTGCAGGCGAACCAACCTACTCCTGAAGGAATCTTCAATGCGACTTTTCCTGGAGGCATGTCCCAGACTCCGGGCACGGCGACATCTTTCCATGTTTCCCTGTTGAAATCGGCAGTATGCCATCCATCATTCATCCCCTTGTCTTCTGCGTCCCAGGCGAATCGCCAACCATCGGCAAGAGTTGCAACTCCAGTTACAGGAATGTCCCGGAACGGCCAGGCATTGCTGTCATTGTCCGTCCCGGAACAGATGAAGCAGCAGGAGACAAGCATTGCCACAATAAGCGTAATTGTATTTAGGGAACCTCTAAAAATTCGCATATGGCGCGTTGCGGAAGATTTTTGAAAGCTCAAAAAGAATTTCTGAAAGAAGGCGTATCGAATAGATACGCCGAGAGAGGAACATTCTTTCTTGAACCAAAAAGATCCGCAACCAGAAGGGCGACGGATTCCTATGGATTTCAGTGTTGTCGGAAAACTGCTTACATACCGCTTCGGGTATGCTCGCAATTTTCCTCCTAGCTGCTTATCCATAATCTCCTGTCGCGCACCACATGCCAATTTTCAGAGGTTCCCTTTGTATGGTGTCGGATGGGAAGTATTCCTTGACATGGTTTTGGAATAACATAGTCCTCCCGATTGTGGAATTCAAAGTTCAATTAAAAGCAAACTCTTTGAGGCCGGCGATATAGAAAAATTACTTAACCGCCAAAATGTAAAGTTGAGATATTTTACTCTGTTTAAAAGAATAGAACCGAGGTGTTCCCTAGTAAACTTCGGGAGCAGGAAGACACAGGCAAGATGCCTGCGCTACATTCAATATTTATATTTGCGACTTTCGCAAATATTACTGCAACTCCATAGATTCCGAGAGGTTCATTGGATTTGTCGGAACAGAAAGAGGCTCCTCGTGGTCGGCAATACCCCAACGGCGTGAAAACGGCCAGAAAACGAACAGCGCTTTTCCTACAATGTTCTGGCGTGGGACAAATCCCCATACTCTGCTGTCAGAACTGTTTGAAGTGTTGTCACCCATCATAAAAAAGCAGTCTTCAGGCACATAAACTTCCTCTCCAGCCGCAAGGCTTCCTAGAGGGAGATGGCCGTGGTAACCACCCTTGTATGAATAAAGCCTGTCAATCTCCTTGATGTTGAAATCGGTTATTGGAACAAACTTAGCACTGTTCTTCGCCTTCACATAAACCATGCCGTTTATTATTTTGAGTGTGTCCCCCGGCATTCCAATAAGTCTTTTTATGTAGAAGTAACCACTGGCGCTGCAAGGCAACCCCTCTGTGTTGAAAACAACTATCTCCCCCCTCGCCGGGTCACGGAAATGATAGGTGTACCTGTCAACGAAAAGATGATCCCCCAGTGACAGCCAACCATCGGACAGTACATCACCCTTATTGAACTCCTTTCTTCCCTTGAGGCAGTATTTCTGGATATGTCCCAAGTCGCCGGGAAGTTCGTAGTCAACTCCCCCGATATTGAAAATCGTCTGGGGATAGAGGATATATTTATTGTAAGTATGATAGCTTCTCTCATCAAGTTCGCCGCTGCGCTTCACAGTAAGATCCGCTTTCTCAGCTGAAAAAAAGGCATAGCTCAGGAGTCCCGGCAGATGCGGCAGAGTATTTTTATCGGCAATATAATGAATACCGAAAAGGGTCGGTTGCATGCTGCTGGTCGGTATCTTGAACGGCTGGGCATAAAGTGCACGCGCACCAAATGCCACAGTGAATGCAACGGCCAGAATGTCGGCATATTCCCGGAGCGTCGGGAAGGTCTTCCGCGGAAGAATCTTCACTACCCGCAGCGGCGCCCTGTCCAGGAATTTCTCAGTTTCCTCTGCATTGCCAGGATTAACTGTCTCGGTTTCCGCAATAATCTCCCTGACTTTCTCCTTTGTTGAAGCAACCAGGATATCGTCGTTGAGATGCAGAATGTGTTTCAACTGCTGTCGGAACTGCTTGAGAGATTCCGCACGCTTCCTGCGTTTCCATTTTTCGACAAGTGCTTTGAACATTTTGACCTTGTTTTAGTTTATTTTTTTCAGGACTGAAAAAAATATGTCATGATGATCCGGCCTTGAGAATTTCGACAAAAGCCTCCTGTGGGATATTGACTCTGCCTATCTGCTTCATGCGCTTCTTTCCCTCTTTCTGTTTTTCAAGGAGCTTGCGCTTACGTGTTATGTCGCCGCCATAGCATTTGGCAATAACGTTCTTACGTAGCTGCCTGACAGTTTCACGTGCGACAATCTTGCCGCCGACAGCCGCCTGGATCGCGATCTGGAACATCTGCTGCGGAATGACTTCCCCAAGTTTTTCAGCAAGCTGCTTCCCGCGGGTGTGCGCAAAGTCCATATGTACAATTGTCGAAAACGCATCAACGATATCGCTGTTGACAAGCATGTCGAGCTTGACGAGTCTATCAGGGCGATAGCCTGCAGGTTCGTAATCCATGCTTCCGTAACCGCGGGTTATCGACTTGAGTTTGTCATGGAAATCGACAAGTATTTCGTTCATGGGCAGTTCGGCGGTAATGATCACATGTTTGGAATCTACGGAATCAGTCCTTGTGCAGAGTCCGCGTTTTCCCATGATGAGCGCCATGATGTCCCCGATATATCCGTTCGGAGCCATTATCTTCGCTGTTATGATAGGTTCTTCTATTCTTTCAATGGTTGACGGATCAGGCATATGCACGGGATTGTCGACCTCAACCATATCGCCCTTGTTCAGGTAGACATGGTAGATGACGCTGGGGTATGTGGCGATAATGTCCATATCATATTCCCTGCGTAGGCGCTCCTGGATGATTTCCATGTGGAGAAGACCGAGGAAGCCGCATCTGAAACCAAAACCGAGTGCGGCCGATGTCTCAGCCTGATATGTGAATGCGGAATCATTCAGCTGAAGTTTTGCGACGCTCGCTTTGAGCTGTTCGTAATCAGCCGTGTCGATCGGATAAATGCCGCTGAACACCATGGGCTTGATTTCCTTGAAACCCGGAAGCGCCTTCAGGCATGGCTTCTTGACTTCGGTTATGGTGTCGCCTATTTTTGTATCGGCGGGACTTTTCAGATTCGGAATTATATAACCAACGGAACCGGCACAGAGTTTCTCAAAAGGCTTCATTTCCGGAGTGAAGAAACCGACTTCCTTCACTTCGCTTTCAAGCCCGGTGCTGAATAGACGTATTTTCTGTCCGCGCTGGAGAAAACCGCTCACAACCCTCACATAATTCACAACACCGCGATAGGCGTCGTAGGTCGAATCGAATATAAGGGCCCTTATATTGTCCTCTTCCGGCATTTTCGGATGCGGCACAACCTTGACAACCGCTTCGAGAAGCTCTTTGATGCCAATACCCTCCTTGGCGCTGACCAATATTACTTCATCCCTTGGGATGGCGAGGATCTCCTCCATCTGTTCCATGCACATTTCAGGATCGGAGGCGGGAAGGTCTATCTTGTTGATAACGGGAATGATTGCAAGCTTCTGCCTGTGCGCCAGGTTCACATTTGCAACAGTCTGCGCCTGCACACCTTGGGTCGCATCTATGACCAGCACCGCTCCTTCGCATGCGGAAAGCGCACGGCTGACCTCGTAAGTGAAATCAACATGTCCGGGGGTGTCAATCAGGTTGAGTTCATAGGTTTTGCCGTCATCGGCCTTGTATTCCATCCTGACAGGGTGCGACTTGATTGTGATTCCGCGCTCCCTTTCCAAGTCCATCCCGTCAAGGACCTGTTCCTGAAGCTCGCGTTTTGAAATCGTGCCGGTAAGCTCGAGAAGCCGGTCGGCAAGCGTCGACTTTCCGTGATCGATATGTGCTATAATGGAAAAATTACGTATTAACTTAATATCAGACATCTTAATGGTTTATCCTGTTTTATGTTATTTCGCTGAATCCTATCTTCTTTACCGGCGGCGCGGGAAAGTTGAGGAGGCGGTCGAGTGATTCGAAAATGATTTCGGTGTTCTTGTCATGCTTATCCAAGCGGGTTTTGATCTTATCTATTTCCAGGGCGAGTTCGCGGTTTGACATGGCGAAGTGCCGGAGCTGTACGAATGCACGCATGATTGCGACATTCATCATTATGGCGCGATCGCTATTCAGGACGGTTGAGAGCATGGCAACGCCCTGTTCAGTGAAGGCCAATGGCAGATATTTTGAGTGTGAGCCCCTCTTTAAGGTGCCAAATTGGCACCTTAAAGACTTATATTCTTCCGGTGTAAGACAAAACATAAAGTCGTCAGGAAATCTCTTTAAATTTCTCTGGACTGCCCTCTTGAGCTGTTTCGTTTCTACATGGTAGAGTTTTGCCAAGTCGGAATCCAGCATTACGTTCTTGCCACGCAACACGCGGATCAATGCGTCTATCTTCTCAATGTCGGTTTTTGGTTTCATATGGTATATAACAGATTAATTATCGTCTTCAGCGGAGTTCGGCCTGAAGTTCGTTTTTAAGTTTCTCTCGTACTTTTTCGTGCGAGGCATTCACCTCGGAATCAGTCAACGTCCTTTCGGGACTTCTGAATGTCAGTGAGTAAGCCAGGCTTTTCTTTCCCGCCCCCATATGCTCGTCGCGGAACTCATCGAAAATCTCAACCTTTTCAAGGTTCGGGATTTTAAGTCCAACTATGAATTCTGTTATCCGGGAATGTGCAAGCTCCTCGGGGACAACCATCGCAACATCTCGGGAGACCGGAGGGAACTGAGAGATATGGGAATACTGTATTTTAGGGGATGGAAGCGCAATGAGCTTCTCGATCTGCACAACTGCGACGTAAAGAGGATACTGGATGCGCATACCTTTTGTAAGACGGTCAGAAACTTCACCGAACACGGCAATCCTCTCCCCTCCGGCGACAAGCTCAGTGCATGTCCCCTCGGTGTAGTTTCCCGGCGAATTCTCCTTGAACCTGCGAAATTCGCAACCTGAGAGCTTCCTGTACTCCAGCCATGTTTCAACCAGGCCCTTCAAATCATAGAAATCATAAAGTTCCTTCTTCTCCGAAGAAAACCTTTCCGGATGCTTCCTGCCGGTCAAGGCGATACAGCATTCAAGTCTTTCTTCAGTTCCCAGTTTCGTATTTCCGCAAAACACCTTCCCTATCTCGAAAAGCGCAAGGTCGGTATTTTTCCTTGAAATATTATGTTCAACGGTGCGTAGCATTCCTGAAAGAAGCGAAGGCCGCATGTAGGCGGACTCATGGCTTATGGGATTGCTCATCGCGAGCAGATAATCTTTGGAATATGTGGAATCGGCACACGCCGCCTTCTCATCAGCATAGCTGTAGTTCATAGCCTCGAAAAGGCCAAGCGAAAGGAGCTGGTTGCGCGCTTCCTCTATAGGGGAATATTCATCCTGCTTGAACGAACCGCCGGGTATTGAAGTTACAGTGAGAAGCGGAATCCTCCCGATCCCGTAAATCCTGCCGACCTCCTCCGCGAGGTCAGCTTCAACTTTAAGGTCGCTCCTGAATGAGGTCGGAATAACCTTGCATGACTCGGCGGTGATATCGGCGACTCCCAGTTCGAGCCGCCTGAAAATGCCGGCGATCTCGTCGTTTGAAATATCTATCCCAAGCGTCTTCCTCATCTTCTCGAACCTGCAGTGTACTGGTTTTACTTCCGGACGGGAAACACAGATATCCAGCATATCCGTAGCTTCACCTCCAGCAAGCTCAAGAATGAGTTCGGACGCCCTGTCGCTGGCCTTCAACACCATGTCAAAATCTACACCGCGTTCGAATCTGTATGAAGAATCGGACGAAATACCAAGCTCCCTGGAAGAGGAGCGGATGTTTGACGGATTAAAATAGGCACTCTCAATAAGCACGTCGGTTGTTTCTCCGGTCACACCACTGTGCTCTCCGCCCATTATTCCGGCGAGCGCCACTGGTTTGCAAGCATCGCAGATCACGAGATGTGAATTCTTAAGCTTATATTCCTTGCCGTCCAGGGCAATGATTTTCTCTCCCTCAGCTGCGCGTCTGACAATTATTTTCCGGCCTTCAAGAAAGGCCATGTCAAACGCATGAAGGGGCTGCCCGAGTTCAAGTAGGACAAAATTAGTAATGTCGACAATGTTGTTTATCGGGCGGAGCCCTACGCTTTTCAGGCGTTCCTGAAGCCAGGCCGGACTTTCGGCAACCTTTACGTTCCTGATGATGCGCGCGGTATATCTGGGACAAAGCCCTCCATCCTTTATTTCAACCGTGTCAGCTGATATTTTCCTATCTGAACTGATTTTTGAAACCGGATATTTCACATTGGTTCCGGCCAGTGCGGCAATCTCCCTTGATATTCCGATATGGGAAAGTAGATCGGGCCTGTTGGGAGTTATTTCAAGGTCAAAAACAGTGTCGCATTTCATATATTCCGAGAACGCCATTCCTGTCGGGGCGCTTAGCGGGAGTATCATGATTCCACCGCCCTGCTCGCTGAGGCCGAGTTCCTTTTCACTGCAGAGCATTCCGGAGGACTCAACTCCGCGCAGTTTCGCCTTCTTTATCTGGAAATCTTTTCCGGATTCCTTGTCGATGAAGACGGTACCGATGGTTGCAAGTGGGATTTTCTGTCCGGCATCACAGTTCGGAGCGCCACAGACAATCTGCAACTCCTCCTTCCCGGTTGAAACGCGGCAGATGGAAAGCTTGTCCGCGTTTGGATGAGGCTTGCGCTCTAGGATTTCGGCGACAATTATCCCGGCAGGGACAGATGTTTTTATGACATCCTCCACTTCGACTCCAGCCATGGTGAGTTTTTCCACCAATTCAATGTCGCTGAACGAAATATCAATGTATTGGGAAAGCCAGTTGTGTGAAACTTTCATTGTTCTTATGTCATTTTGGGTTAATTGTTATTCAAAAACGCAATTCGGAAGATACTCGAAAAAGATATTTTTTCCAGTTGAAAACAAATATATTCGCCCATTACTGTCCCAAATACGCTGCGACTGGGGAAGAGCCTTTTTTTGAATCTTTCTTGATATTTTATCCGGCAAGTTTAAATTACGCGTAGTTATGTCGATAGTTACAACTGTAAAACACAAAAAGGAGGCAAGCATGAAAAAAGGGTCAAAAATTGCGAAAGTGAAGGAATTTGTTTCCACAGGCCTGGTTTCAAAAAGACCTTCGACCGAAAGCACCAAGGAATCCAATCTCGCAAGATTAGCCAAATCCGGACTCCTGAACAATTTCGTGACAAGCAATAAAGGCCTTTGGGATCATGAGAAATGGCTTAACCTCTGCGATGAAATCTCAAAACAGGACTTCACACCTATTGACTATGATCAGGTAGGCCTTATCCTTGAGAAGAACAAGGCTGATTACTTCAATAAACAATAGACCTTGAAGGCAATCCGAGCCATATACGCAGATGGATTGGATAAACGGCTGCTGGAATCATACAATCTGAGACAAACCGGGCCAATCCCGCATGAATAATTATTTTCGTTTTGTCCCGATCCAGCAGGTCTCTGCTTTCTCCTTTAAGAATCTAAAACCGCCGCTGTTCGTTAAATCTTCCATTGAAACTGCAACTTCCGGGAATTTCCTGAGAATTTCCCTGTCGGCGGTAACAAGATAGGCGCCAAGGGAAATTGCCAGCGAAACATATACAGAATCATATACACTTATCCCATTCCTGATGGAGAGTTCCAAGACATTCTCCGGGTCAGTAGGCGCCTCCTTTTCTGCAAGGATATCCATGGCCTCGGCTAAAAGAGTTTTGCTTTCATCAAGAGTCATGCCGTTGAATCTGGAATATTTTGACAGGACATTTAGAAACTCATATTTCCAAAAGGCTGGAATAACCCAATCGGGATCTTTCTCCCTGACACGTTGCGCCAGCTGCGTCTTTTCGCTCTTTATGAAATAATATGCTATGACATTTGCATCGACAACTATCATGACAAGCCCTCCCGCTTCGCAGAATTGACAAAATCCTCAGTCAAGAGAAAGCGCCCGTTAAAAGGTTTTATTTTCCTTACAGGGGAACGGCGGAAAGAGCCTTTTTCAAGGATATCTATCGCCTGCTTGGTCATAGACCTATGGTTTATTGCGGCCTGCTCCTTTAGCCTCCTGTGGATTTCTGGAGGCAAGTTTTTGATTACTAGAGATGGCATAACAACCTCCAATTATAATATTTTTACTGCTAGTTAATAGTATAGCATAATGCTAGCATTATGCCAGCACATTCAAAAGCCGTGAGAGTAGAATTATCCGTGAAAAATCTTCCTTCCTGAGAACTTCGTAAACTTTTTCCTGATTATATGGAAAAACTGATTGAAAACCTGTTTAAAATTTCCATATTAGACGGGTTAAATATTTTACATTAAAATAAACGGGGGGAAATATGCCGGCAAGGAAAGACATCTCAAAGGTAATGATCATCGGTTCAGGTCCAATCATCATCGGACAGGCATGCGAATTCGACTATTCAGGCACACAGGCGTGCAAAGCATTAAGGTCTCTCGGCTACAAGATAGTCCTCGTCAATTCCAATCCGGCCACAATTATGACGGATCCCGGGATGGCGGATGCGACTTACATAGAACCCCTGAACATACAGAGGCTCACTGAAATCATCGAGAAGGAACGCCCCGACGCCCTGCTCCCTAACCTAGGCGGACAATCGGCGCTCAACCTTTCATCTGAACTAGCAAAGGCCGGCGTCCTAGAAAAATACGGAGTCAAGGTCATCGGTGTCAACATTGACGCAATCGAACGCGGTGAAGACAGGATCGCCTTTAAAGAAACAATGAACAAGCTTGGGATAGACATGCCGAAAAGCGATCCGGCGTATAATATCGAGGAGGCTGAAAAAATCGCTGAAAGGCTCGGCTATCCTGTTGTGGTGCGCCCGGCATACACGATGGGTGGAACAGGCGGCGGGCTTGTTTACAACGTAGAGGAACTCCGTACAATTGCAGCCCGTGGAATAGCCGCCAGCCTTGTCGGGCAGATTCTCATAGAGGAGTCTGTTCTCGGCTGGGAGGAGCTCGAGCTGGAAGTCGTACGTGACACCAAGAACCAGAAGATAACCGTATGTTTCATAGAAAATGTAGATGCGATGGGGGTTCACACCGGTGATTCGTACTGCACCGCCCCGATGCTCACAATCAAGAAGGAACTTCAGGAGAAACTCCAGAAATACTCGTACGCCATCGTTGATGCAATCGAAGTCATAGGAGGGACAAACGTCCAGTTCGCACACGACCCTAAAACCGGTCGCGTCGTAGTGATAGAAATCAATCCCCGGACTTCGCGTTCCTCAGCCCTGGCTTCAAAAGCCACAGGCTTCCCGATAGCCCTGGTTTCCGCGAAACTCGCAGGCGGACTGAACCTTGACGACATTCCATACTGGCGCGACGGCTCACTGGAAAAATATACGCCGTCCGGAGATTACGTAGTTGTTAAATTCGCACGCTGGGCCTTTGAGAAATTCAAGGGCGTCCAGGACAAGCTCGGAACACAGATGCGCGCTGTCGGCGAAGTCATGAGCATAGGTAAAAACTACAAAGAGGCTTTCCAGAAGGCGATACGATCCCTGGAAAACGGGCGACATGGCCTAGGCTTTGCAAAGGACTTCAACAGGAAATCCCTGAAGGAGCTACTTGCGATGCTCACCGAACCGACCAGCGAGCGCCAGTGGATAATGTATGAGGCTGTCCGGAAAGGCGCTTCAACGGAGGAGCTCCACAAACTGACACACATCAAGGCGTATTTCATTGACCAGATGCGGGAACTTGTGCAACTCGAGGAAAAAATCCTCAGGCATAAAGGCAAAGAGATTCCAGACGCTCTACTGATTCAGGCAAAAAAAGACGGGTTCGCCGACAAATACCTCGCCAAAATATTAGAGGTTCCTGAAAAGAAGATCCGCGAACACCGCCTACGGCTCGGCCTGGCCGAAGCCTGGAATCCAGTACCGGTGAGCGGAGTTGAAAACGCGGCCTACTATTATTCCACTTACAACGCCCCTGATTCCACGACCGTCAGCAACCGCAAAAAGGTCATGATACTCGGAGGAGGTCCCAACAGGATAGGACAGGGCATTGAGTTCGACTACTGCTGTGTCCACGCCGCTTTCGCCTTGCGCGACCAGGGCTTTGAAACAATAATGGTCAACTGCAATCCGGAAACAGTTTCAACCGATTACGACACTTCCGACAAACTTTATTTCGAACCGCTCACCGTAGAGGACGTCCTCAGCATATACCATAAGGAAAAGCCGATGGGTGTGATTGTCCAATTCGGCGGACAGACCCCTCTCAACATTGCCGCAGAACTGGCTGAAGCAGGAGTCCCCATCCTCGGCACCACTGTTGACACAATTGCAGTTGCCGAAGACAGGGATCTTTTCCGCAAGATGATGGACAACATGAACATCCCGATGCCCGAATCCGGGATGGTTTCGAACCTGGAAGACGCGCTTGCCGTCGCAAAAAAAATCGGTTATCCTGTGATGGTGAGACCGTCATTTGTCCTCGGCGGCCGCGGAATGGAAGTTGTCTACGACGAGGAAATGCTCAAGAAATACGTTGAGGCCGCTGTCAATGTCACACCTGAACGTCCAATCCTGATAGACAGGTTCCTTGTAAACGCCCTTGAATGTGAAGCCGACGCCCTTGCGGACGGAAAGGAAGCGTTTGTACCGGCCGTCATGGAGCACATTGAGCTTGCGGGCATACATTCCGGCGATTCAGCCTGCGTCATCCCGCCTGTCAGCATACCTGAAAAACATATCAAGACAATCAATGAGTACACTAGGAGAATAGCCTGTGAGCTCAAGGTTGTCGGCCTTATGAACATGCAGTATGCCATATGCGATGACAAGGTTTATGTGCTTGAGGCGAATCCGAGGGCGTCACGGACCGTTCCGATTGTTTCCAAGGTCTGCAACATCCAGATGGCCAGGATTGCTACAGAACTCATGCTCGGGAAAAAACTTTCCGACCTCAAACTGAAACACAGCAAAATCCCGCATTTCGGAGTCAAGGAATCAGTATTCCCGTTCAATATGTTCCCCGAGGTTGATCCCCTGCTCGGACCGGAAATGAGGTCCACCGGGGAAGTGCTTGGACTGGCGGACTCCTTCGGCCTTGCCTTCTACAAAGCCCAGGAAGCGGCGCAATCCGTACTGCCGACCTCCGGAACCGTCCTTATGAGCGTATGCTCAAAAGACGAAATTGTGGTCCAGATCGCCAGGGAATTCATAAAACTCGGTTTTAAGATCCTGGCAACCGACGGCACCCGCAATTTCCTCAGCAAGAGCGGGATTGAAACCGAGCTCATACAAAAAGTCCATCAGGGGCGCCCGAACATTGCCGATGCGATTGCAAACAAACAGATCAACCTGATTGTCAATACACCGATAGGCAAACTGAGCAAGGAAGACGATTCATATATAAGGAAAGCCGCAATAAAACACAAGATACCTTATATGACCACCCTGCCCGCCGCCTTGGCGTCAGCAAAGGGGATTGCGGCAAGCCAGAAGAACAGGAAAGGCGTAAAATCCCTGCAGGAGTATCACGCGGACATTAAATAAGGCAGTTGCATTTCAACCACAGAGGCACAGAGACACAGAGGGAACTGAGGGCTTGATTCACGAGAGTGGAGACGTTTCGTGGAGCGTGGCAATTTGCAAAATGGAACGCCACCAACCTGGTGGCACGGCATGGAACGCCGGCAACTTGCCGGCATCACGTGGTGGGGAGACGGACAAAGAGAAAACATGCCAGAGAGTTGCTGGTGTTCCAGCAGAGAAGCCGATAAGATGGAATGACACAAAGGTATTTTAAGGCCACAGGCAAGATGCCTGTGCTACATTTACATATAGGAATTTCAAAGTGACCAGTTGTTACTGATAACTGAACACTGATTACTGATGACTAAAGTTGCGGCGCTTTGGCCGCCTAATTTAAATTAACTGGAGAATCTTTTATGGGTGGTTTTTTCGGAGTGGCATCAAAGGAAGATTGCGTGACGGATCTTTTTTACGGGACTGATTATCATTCCCATCTCGGGACAATGCGCGGGGGAATTGCGGTTATCAACAAAGCCAAAGGGTTCACGCGGTACATTCATGACATCACAAACAGTCAGTTCCGATCCAAATTTGAACACGACATAAGCAAGATGGAAGGGAATTACGGAATAGGCGTCATCAGCGACAACGAGGACCAGCCACTGATTATTGGTTCACATCTCGGAGATTACGCCATCGTGACCGTCGGGGTGGTGAAAAATCTTGAAGCGCTCAAGAAAGAGGCCTTCAAGAAACGCACCACCCATTTTTCAGAAATGAGCCACGGTGAAGTGAATCCTACAGAACTCATAGCCACACTGATAAACCAGGAAGAAACTTTTGAGGCCGGCATCCGCAGGGCGCAGAAGATGATTGAAGGCTCATGCTCAATGCTTCTCCTGACAAAGAACGGGATCTACGCGGCCCGTGACTGGTTCGGCAGGACACCTGTCATTATAGGGAAGAAAAAGGGTTCATACGCCGTCACAATGGAAACCTGCGCATTCCCTAATCTCGACTATGACCATGTCCGGGATCTCGGCCCCGGTGAAATTGTCCTGGTAAAAAACACCGGGATCGAACAGAAGGCGAAGGCCGACGGCAAACTCAGGATCTGCTCGTTCCTCTGGGTTTATTATGGATATCCGGCATCAACTTATGAAGGCATCAATGTTGAAGAATCCCGCTACCGCTGCGGTGCCGCGCTCGCAAAAAGCGACAATATCAAACCCGATCTTGTAGCAGGAATCCCGGATTCGGGAACGGGGCACGCCATAGGGTATGCCAATGAAACAAAGATTCCACTTGAGCGCGCTTTCGTAAAATACACCCCGACCTGGCCACGCAGCTTCATGCCTCAGAACCAGAATATCCGCGACCTTGTTGCAAGGATGAAACTGATCCCCATAAAAGAAATGATCAAAGGCAAAAGACTTCTTTTCTGCGAGGATTCAATAGTCCGCGGAACCCAGCTCCGGGATACTGTCAAAAGACTTTTCGGTGCCGGCGCAAAGGAAATCCACATGAGACCCGCCTGCCCTCCACTGCTTTTCGGTTGCAAGTTCCTGAATTTCTCGCGTTCGCGCTCCGAACTCGACCTGGCCGGACGCCAGGCCATAAAGGATATTGAAGGCGATGACACTAAGAACCTGAAAGAATACGCGGATCCCTGTTCCAAGTGCCACGCCGCAATGGTGGAAAACATCAGGAAGAAACTTGGCCTTACAACGCTAAAATTCCAGAAGCTCGACGACCTTACAAAAGCCATCGGCCTCCCGAAGGAAAAACTCTGCACCTACTGCTGGGACGGAAAAGGCTAAGGCAAAGCCCATGGATCTGATTTCTCACCGAAAGGCTTGATTATGGAAGCGGAAATCATAAACTCTAATTGGATCTGGTTGCAGCAGAAAACTGTAATCAGGCATCAATATGTCTGCTTCCGCAAATCGTTTTCGCTGCGAAATCCGCAGAAAAACGGAACTCTCGACATATCGGTGGATTCGGATTTCATTTTGTATGTAAACGGACACGAATCCGGACGCGGTCAGTTCAGCGACTACCCTACGGATAAAACGTTCACCCGCTTTGACATCTCTGGAAAACTGAAGGCCGGAGACAACTGCATTGCCGTCCTGGCATATTATCGCGGGGAAAATTTTTCAGACCACCGCACCGGCCGGCCTGGATTGATTGTCGCTATGAATATCGATGACGAGAAGATATTCTCAGACAGGACATGGAAATGCGTCCAGCATCCGGCGTTCAATTCCGGAGATATGCCGAAAGTCACGGTGCAACAGGGATTCACAAGTTGTTTTGACGCCAGGAAAGATCTGCCATGGACAGACACAGTCTTCAATGATGGCGGATGGGCGTATGCAGAAATACAGTCTGCTGCAGAAACAGGCTTCTGGAAAAAAATAAACCCCCGTCCGGTTCCAATTCTGAAAATGGAAAAGGCAATTGATGTAACTTTGCTTTGCCAGGGGAATTTCATAAGGAGAAATGAATCTCAGATTGTTGCTGAGACAATGACAAATGACGCACTGGTGACCTTACCGGGAAATATCGTATTTATAAAAGAAAACACATCTACGGAAACTAATTCCCATCTCAGGTTCCACGGTGAAGATAATTTGGAAGCCGCTCTTCAGCTTAACACACCGAAAGCTGGTTTTGACGGAACATATTTCCTTATAGACTTTGGCAGGGAGGAAGCCGGTCTGATTCATTTCAACCTTGAAGCTAAGGGTGGAACCGTCATTGACATCGGACATGGAGAACATGTCCATGATGGCCGAATAAGAATTCGCCTTGGCGGACGCAATTTTGCCGACCGTTATATCTGCCGCGATGGACATAACATCTATACCCTGCCCTTCAGGCGCATTGGTGGACGCTATCTCCAGATCCATGTTTCAAATTACTCGCATCCGTTGGAAATAAAGTATTTCGGGTTGAAACCTCTTTCGCTGACCGGAATCTCCACCTGCGAATTCCGCAGTTCAGACACGCTGGCTGAGAAGATACATGAAATAGGGGTAAGGACGCTAAAATGCTGCATGCACGAGCACTACGAGGATACGCCGTGGCGGGAACAGTCACTTTACTCTTTTGACGGCAGAAACCAGGCGCTATACGGTTATTATGTTTTTGGCAATTACGAATTTGCCGCAACATCTTTCGATCTTCTCGGAAGGGGAATACGCGAGGATGGGTTGCTCGAATTATGCGCACCAGCCAAAGTTCCGATTACAATCCCGATGTTCAGTCTTGTCTGGATTACAGCGCTGTCCGAGCACTGGCTGCATTCCGGCAGTTCAATTCTATTTGAAAGATTTGCACCGCAGATAAAGAATATGCTGGAGATAGTTTTTGCCAGGAAAAATAAGGAATTGGGACTGTATCTGACTCCTGAATCTCCGGAAGCCTGGCATTTTTATGAATGGGTGCCGGGCTTGGAGAAAGGATGCAGTGCCGGGGACAGACTCGACGCGCCATACAACCTCTTTCTTCTCGAAGCGTTGGGAGCTTATTCCCAGATGCTGAAACTGTCAGGGAACCTACATGACGTGGATGAGATTGACATGAAGATGCATGACTTGAGACATGCCATAAACAAAGTTTTCTGGAACGGGAAGAAGCAGAGTATGTCCAGCTTTGTCGCCGCAGGGGAATATTCAGGATTCCATCAACTGGTGCAATGCCTGGCCTTGAGTGAAAAAGTCCTCGATTATGAAAGGGAAAAACAGTTGCTCGGCAAGGTGTCCAGCCCGGACTTGGAGGGGATGACCCTTAGCTCCATGCTGTATATGGTTAAAGCCTTGATGAACCGGGATGCAGAATCAAGGAAATTCATCTCCTCGGTTATTTACGACAACTGGGGAAAAATGGTTTTATCCGGTTCATCCACATGCTGGGAAACAATAAAAGGGGAAGCCGACTTCGACGGTGCCGGGAGCCTCTGCCACGGATGGAGCGCATTGCCAGTCTACTATTATCATGCTTATGTCCTGGGAATCCGCCCGCTCTCGCCCGGATTCAAGACTTTTTCCGTAAACCCATACTGCGATCGCTTTCATCATGCTGAAGGTGAAGTGATGACGCCGCACGGGTTAATTTCAGTGAAATGGTGCAGGAACGACAATGAAATAGAGTTGTCAATAAATCATCCTGCCGAATGTAGGCCGATCTTCTCCTCGTATCCTGAGTGCAAGGTGACCATAGAGACACGAAAGTGAAGTTCGAAAGTGCGCAAGTTCTGAAGTTCTGAAGTTTAAAATGTGAGAGTTGCGACTCTGTTTGTAGTAGGCGAATTTAGTTAAGAACGTGCAATAAATTGCACTACTACCAACAAAAAACTCTGGAAGCAAACTATTACTTGCAAGAATTGTATTTTTTGATACTTGGCCACGCGGAAACCTGGTCTCTCGGTCGCTTCTACTCAGAACTGCTCCAGAAATCTCACATCATTTTCATAAAGCAATCTGATGTCGCCAATCCTGTAGCGGATCATTGCGATTCGCTCTATCCCCATGCCGAACGCATAACCGTTCCACTTCTCGGGATCGTATCCGACATTGCTCATGACGGCAGGATTCACCATTCCGGCACCGGCGATTTCGAGCCAGCCCGAAAACTTGCATACTCGACACCCCTTGCCACCGCACATGATGCAGGAGAAATCACATTCGACACTTGGTTCAGTGAACGGGAAGAAATGTGGACGGAGCCTCAGCTCGGTATCGGATCCCATGAGCTCCTTGCCAAAGTAAAGAAGAGTACTTTTCAGGTCTGCCATAGAGACATTCTTGTCAATATACAAACCTTCAATCTGATGGAAATTCATGCTATGCGTGGCATCCGGTGTGTCTCGGCGGAAACACCTTCCAGGGGAAATAATCCTGACCGGTGGCTGATTCTTCTCCATATATCTTATCTGCACGGTAGAAGTCTGAGTCCGGAGAAGACGCCCGTCCCCGAAATAAAAGGTGTCCTGCGGATCTCGCGACGGATGGTCGGCAGGGGTGTTCAGCGCGTCAAAGTTGTGATGAACGGTCTCTACTTCAGGACCTTCGGCGACAATGAATCCCATGCGGCGGAAAATGGCAACACAGTCGTCAATCACTTTTGAAACCGGATGCTTCTTTCCGATTGCCCATTTTCTTCCGGGCAGAGATACATCGAAAGCCTGGCCAGCCTTTTTTGCCGAAGAGGATTTCAATTTCTCCCTTGCTTCCTCAAGGAGCGTCTCGAATTTGTTTTTTGCGATATTGAAGGCTTTTCCGAATCCAGGTTTTTCCTGATTTGGAATATTCTTCATTTCCATGGCTATTGCCGGGATAAAACCGTTGCGTCCAATCATTTCGACGCGAATGGCTTCGATCTCGGCTTCCGATGCGGCATGCTTAAGCGCATTCTCGGCGTATTCTATTTTCGCATTAAGCTTGCTTGTCAGCTCATTACTCATAATTAAGCGTCTTTGTTTCAATAGTTTTAAGTTTCAGGTTTTAAGTATGAAAACTCACGAACTCTCGCACAGTGTCCGGCATCCTGCCCCCCCGTAGCCTTTGCGCAGGCGAAGGAGGAAGCTTCTCAGCGAAGACGGATTTCCGAACTTTCAGACTTCCCCGAAGATAGCCCGAATTCCGGATTTTGCCACTCATCTTATAAATTTTGAAAAAAGTCACTGTCGAGATTTTATTAATCGCCATTATAAGCATATGTTGTTCCTTTGCAATAATTCGATACGGCGAATAAATCCATCAATCCAGAATATCCGTTGCATCCAGGCAAAGCGGGTTTCACCCAACAATCCATAGGACTATATTTGACTTGAATACTGAATTTGAAAAAATAAAAAAATATTTTGAAGAAGGCCGTTCGCTCAAGCTTAATTCCCCGGCAGGAGATCTAGAACAAGCCCTGTTTGCACGCTGGGAACTAAAGTACAGGCCGGCACCTTTTATCCTGAAAGGCTCTGATTTCGAGCTGGCTGGGAAGAAACACAGACTTCCGTCAACAGATAATCCCGTCCCCGGATTTTTCGCCTGGAATAATGCGAATCAGTGTGCCTCTTTGATTATTGAAACAATCGGATCAGAACAATCTTTCCTGCTGCGCTTCCGAAACGGCGAAGCGTTTGCGACCGCGCAGTCCGCAAAACTGCTGGACGATGAGTTTGTGAGCCAGGGGGAACAGCTTGAAATCATCTATGATCTGATAAGTCACCTTCGGAACAACGATTCTCACAGGGAAATACTAAGTCTTTCCAAGAAGGAATTTGCAGAAGGGCTGAAAGCAATTACGGAGAATCATAATTCGCAAACGATCAGCAGGATGAAACGTCTGCCTTTACCTGAAATCAGAAATTTGCTCAAGGCGGCATCAGCAGACATGGCCGCAGATGAATTAAGTAATCAACTCAGTCTTGGCCTGGATGGCAGTTATGCCTCAGTTGACGGGGAGCATGAAGAAAGCGAACAGTTGACTGTGGATATCCCAGCAAAGACTCGCTGGACAGTCATGAGGGAATTGCATTTTCTTGAAAAGGCATGTGTTTTAACATCTGAAAGCGAAAAAGCGTTTGTTCTGACATTTAATACAGCGGAAATTGTCGGTCCCGCTTCAGGAACAGATCTTCCGCTAAAATTGAGCGTTCCACCATATGCCCGCCTGACACAGGGAGACATCCTTCAAGTACGTCTACGCGGAGAAAGATTACCGTCTGCAACATTTAAAATAGATATTTTTGATGGTGATGTGGTGTTCGGACGTTTGCGTAGCGACTTTGGGGCTGAGGCATCTTCATATTTCCCCAGGCTGTATGGGCTTTTGCCTAAGAGCCCCAGTGAATTTATTGCCACCGGCATAAAGATATTAAGCAGTTACGTTCAAAACCCGGAAAACGACAGGTTATCCGCAGGTCTGGAATTTTCACTCGGGTTGAAACCATTCACCTTCAGGTCTACCATCGCAGACGAAGTTCCGGAAGGTCTGGATCAGTCGCAGCGCCAAGCCTGGTCTGCCGCCGTAAATCCGGGGAACCCTGTAGTATTGGTCCAGGGGCCGCCTGGAACAGGAAAGACCTACGTGCTGGAACAGGTGTTGAGGGAATTATGCAGGCAGGGTTTGCGCGTACTGGCAGTGGCTCCGTCAAATACGGCAATAGACAATATTTGCCGACGCCTCACCGATTCCCCCGTATTGCGTTTCGGAAATAATCTCAACAGCATTGCGCCCGACGTTGCAGAACGCTGCTGGGTAGGATACCGCGAGGCCGTTGACCGCTTCGTGACCGGCCGCAAGAAGTTGAGTGCTGGTATTTATGCAGGAACCAATGTCGGGTTGCTCCGTGATCAGATTGTGATAGATGACATGAAGCTCAACGGACAATACGATGTCGTTGTCTTTGACGAGGCAGGCATGTCAAATCTGTCTGAATTCCTGTTATGCGCCAACTTTGGACGCAAAGTCGTACTGTTCGGAGATCACCAGCAACTTCCGCCGTTTCCAATGCCGGATGCAGTACACAGGCAACTGGAGGATGAATTCAAGTCGGTTCCACGCCACCTTCGCACCTCAGTATCCGGCAGCGCCCTTGAATATCTCGCACAGCAGCGCAACATACCGGTAATAATGCTCCGGCATTCATATCGCTGCCAAAACCCGAGGCTCTTACGATTCGCCTCCACGCTTTTCTATGGTGCCGGAGTGAAAACAAGCAACAGCGCCGACTATTACCAGCTGGCATACCACGAACGCGAAATACGCTATCCCTCCTCCAGCATGCAGATGTATTCCACATCCGGACTGCCGGAATCATCGAGGAGCGAACAGTTGTGTTTCGAGGGAAGCAAACCTGGGCTCGCCAACAGGACTGAGGCGCAAATATGCGCCCATATCTTCTACCAGGCGGCAGCAAAATATCCCCTGGAGGAAATTTCAATCATTGCGCCATACCGTAAACAGGTTTCCATGTTGCGGGAAATTTTATCGCAGGAACGCCTCGGTCAGACTGTCTCACCCGGACGCTGGCATAATTTCCTTCATACAAGGATTGCAACGGTAGACAGTTTCCAGGGTGGTGAAAGCGATGTTGTAATCATCTGCTATGTCAGAAGCAATCTGCATAACGGTATCGGCTTCATCGATAATCCAAACAGGATCAATGTTGCGCACACCCGATGCCGCCGCGAAATGCATATTGTCGGGGATCTCGAATGCCTGAAACGGCAGGCGCACAACAAAATATTTGAACGGCTTGAACGGGCGTTCCGCCGCGACGGCGAAATCATTTCCGTCACGCCGGCAATGCTGGAGAAATTCCAGGCGTCAATCACAAGAACATGACGGCATTGACAATGTTGGGTATTCGGATAACTTAATCGCCTTAGGAACGTATAAAAAAAAGAGGGTTCATGGAATTTTTTGCAACAGCGAGCGGCGGGACTGAAAGAGCTTTACAGGAAGAACTCCTGCAACTGGGATTCCAGAGCGTCCGACTGAACAGCGGGGGAATTCCATTCCTGGGCGATATCGAAGATGGTTGGCGCGCATGTCTCCACTCCCGGATCGCACAGCGGATCCAGCTGGTCCTCAAGCGATTCAATGCCGCTAGCGAAGACGACCTTTATGATGGAGCAAAAAGTATTGATTGGACACCATATATCACACCAGATCACACTTTGTCCGTAAGCGCCTTCTGTCATTCCAGCAACTTGACACATACCGGATATATCGCTCTGAAAGTCAAGGATGCCATCGTTGACCAGCTGCGTGAAAAACATGGTTCGCGTCCCAATGTTGACCGCGACGATCCGGATGTGCGGATATTCGTTTTCATCGGCAACAACAAGGCGACAATCTATCTGGACATGAGCGGAAAGCCTCTTTTCCAGCGCGGATACCGTCTGGAAAAGGGTGAAGCTCCGTTGAAAGAAACCCTGGCCGCCGCAATGCTCATGTATTCTGGATGGGACCTGAAAACACCTCTATGGGATCCGATGTGCGGTTCCGGGACAATCGCGATTGAAGCCGGGCTCTGGGCACGAAACATTCCACCAGGGATTTTCCGGGACAAGTTCGGGTTCGAACGCTGGGCCAATTTTGACGACAACTGCGCCGATGCGATGCGCCTCATGCGTGGAGAAGGACGTAGACATGCAAACAACAACATGCCTAAAATAATCGCCTCAGACTGCGACCCTGAAGTTCTGGAGACGGCCAAGGCAAACGCCAAGAGGGCCGGATTGAAAATAACTTTCCGCGAGGCCAGAATTGAGGATATACAGGCTGACGGGGCACGACGCTTTGTGGTGACAAATCCCCCATTCAACGAGAGACTCGTTGTTGATTCCGACTTCTACCGTAAACTCGGAGCAGCCTTCAGCCGGCTGCACGGATGCCGGGTCGCCTTCATATGCTCAAACACCGCCCCGATGCAAAGCATCGCCCTGAAGGAAACCGAACTTGTAGAAATGAAGAACGGCGACCTGGACTGCGGCTTCGCCATTTATGATATTCCATAGCTTTATATTTTAAAATAGACTCAAAAAAAACACGTCAGCAGAGTGACGTGGCTACAACAATTTCAAGCTGTAGCCGCGTCACTCTGCTGACGCGATCTTTTTTCAAACGTATATAGCCTTATATTAATTTTCTTTCAGGGTAGGCCCTGAAAGAAAATTACCTCCCGACTTCCTTTTTCACTTCGTCAAGAAGCTTCAGGAAACGTTTTCCGTATTCGACATAATTCTTATACATATTAACCTGTTTCTCCTCTTCGGAAACTGATTTGTCATGAAAAACAGTGACCATGTGCGGCTCCATTGAGAATCCGCCGTCATAACCGTTCTTTAGAAGATCCTTCAGAATCCTCCTGACATCTCCGTCCCCATCTCCTGCGAACGTATAGACATCTTTCCCGTCAAGGAAACGGCCATCCTTGATATGCACATAGACGACATGCTCCCTGACTGCGTCATAATATTCCCATGAACTCTGCTTCTTATAAGGGGGATTTCCCCTTACATCGTCATGGAAAACCGGATTGCCTGTATCATAAACAAGCTTCAGCGCCGGAGAGTTCACCCCTTCGATAAGACGAAGCGTGTGCTGGAGGGAAAGACCACCCCATGAACTGCAGTTCTCATGAACTAAAGTTATTCCGGAATCCTCAGCCATCTTTGCAATGACCTTGATCCTTTTAATGGCTTCGCCCTCGAACTGGGAAGCCGTCCCATAAAGATCTTTCGGAACCAAAAAGCTCATTATACGTATGAATTTTATCCCAAGCTTCTGCATTCTCGGAATAGCTTTCCTCATTTCTTCGTAGCTCGAATCTGGCGGTTCGGTAATTGGTTTCGCCCAGTTGCCGATACCGCTGCCAAAGCAGTTGAAGCCCACCCCGGCTTTTTCAAGCTTGGCGCACACTTCATCAAACTGGCTGTCGCTTATGGAAGCAAGGTTCCCACCGCAAAGGCCGCGTGTCTCTATGTATTTCCAACCGAGTTCTTTTGTCGCCTTGAGCTGACCGTCAAAATCGGTTGACGCCTCATCTGCAAATCCTGTAAAATACATTTATCAGATTTCCTTTATTAAATATTCAAGACTCATCTTAAGTGAATCAAACGGATCAATCCTGCAGACATCCTGCTCGATGATGAACCATTCGGTGCCTGACTTCTTGGCAGCCTTTACAATTCTCTTCCAGTCAAGGTTTCCGCTTCCCACTTCAAGCATCGTAGGCTTGTTGTCGACAATTCCATATTCCTTGAGGTGAAGGAGAGGCAGCCTGTTTTCAAGCTTCTTGCACCATTCGACCGGGTCACCGCCGCCGAACTGCACCCAGTAGGTGTCGATCTCACCCTGGAGATATTCGGGACTGCTTTCATCATAAATGATCTCAAGGCCGGTTTTCTTACCGAACTTCACAAACTCAATGCCGTGATTGTGATATGTGAGAACCTGCCCCGCATCCCTGAGCACTTTGCCGGACTTGTTGAGCGCGGCCGCAAGCTGCTTATAATCGTCTTCCGTCTTTGGGGAGGTATGTGGCCATGGATACGCTGTGTATTTGCATCCGAGCAAATTAAGTTTCTCCACAACCTTTTCCGGCTCGTCGAATATCATCTGCCCCGACTCGTGGGTTGCACAGCAGGTAAGCCCCTCGCCGTCGAGGATTTTCCGGAGTTCCGCAGTGTCAATAGGACCGAGTCCCGAAACCTGCACTGCGTCAAAGCCCATCTTCTTGACTTTTTTAAGGCTCGTGGCTATGTCTTCCGGCGTCTTGAGGAAATCCCTCAAAGTATAAAGTTGCGCTGCAATCTGTTTTCTTCTCATTTTTACTTCTCCTTTTATTTATTTACCAAATGAACCTTTGAGATCAATCGCTCCGGACTTGACTTCTTTTTTCTTGAACTTTGAGGTTTTAACAAGCCCCTTCAATAAAGTCGCATATGCGTTTGCATCAAGCGGTAGAGTGACTGTTTTGTCTTTCATTGAAGAATATAGCATGGTGTTTGCAAGCTCTACGGAATTTATACCTTCCTCACCGCGAACCATGAGTTTGGTGCCGTCAAGGATTGCGCCTACAAAGTTTTCAATAATCCTCTGGTGGGTAGGGCCCGAACCTGTCTCCTGGTATGGAATATCAACATTCCATGCCTGCGGCCCTGCGAACATCTGGTCTGTCGTCTTGCAGAATTCCGAAACAGAGGACTCTGTCCTGTTGAAAGCGATCTTGCCGTCTTCGACGATGACACGTCCACGGTCGCACGTTATTTCAAGCCTGTTAGATCCCGGCGCCTCACCGGTCGAAGTGATGAAAACGCCTGTCGCACCGTTGGGATATTCGCAATAGGCGGTTACATCGTCTTCAACTTCGATATCATGGTATCTCCCCACTTTGCAGAACGCCCTTATCTTTGAAGGCATTCCGAACAGCCACTGGAAGAGGTCGAGGTTGTGCGGACACTGATTGAGAAGAACACCGCCGCCCTCCCCGCCCCAAGTGGCGCGCCATCCGCCCGAATCATAATACCTCTGGGTCCTGAACCAGTTCGTAATGATCCAGTTTACGCGCTTGACCTCGCCGAATTCACCTGCATCAAGCAGCTGCTTGAGTTTCCTATAGTGGCCGAGCGTCCTCAGCTGGAACATCGCAGAGAAAAGAACCTTCTTGCTCTTCTTGTGTGCATCAATCATCTTCTGCGCATCAGCCTTGTGCACGGCTACAGGCTTCTCGGTAAGGACATGAACTCCGGACTTGAACGCTTCAATCGCAAGCGGTGTGTGATCGTAGTGCGGGGTGGCGATAATGACAGCATCGATATCTCCCGACCTGATCATCTTGACCCCGTCATAATACACCTTGACGGAATTCTTAGCTGCCAACGCGTCAACCTTACCCTTGTCAATATCGCAGACTGCGACAAGCTTCGCCCTCGGGATATTTTGAATAAACCCTATATGGGCGGCGCCCATATTCCCGAGACCGATGATTCCAAACCTAACTTCTTTCATTTTCATTCTCCCACGTTATTAAACACATTATCTTAAATTATTGCGCATGTCGTTGTCAGCAGAAAGCCCATATGGCAAGGCGCGACGAATGAGCATACCCTCAGCGGTCTGTGAATGAGGAGCAACGCCGCCAGAGGGGCTTTCTGCTGGCAACCCAAGGGGCGGCAGTTCTTTTGGCTCCTGGCGTTGTCGCTTGTCGGTCAAATACCGCTGTGGGTATTCTCCCTCCTCGCTTCGAGCCACAAGCCAAAACTCCTTGCCGCGACTTGTGCAATAACTTAAGACAATGTGTTCAGTTTCGGACATATTTTAATTTTGAACTCTTCATTCTTGTTTTTACGTTTCCGTTCAAGCCATTGGACTGATTTCTCACCCATCTCGTTCCACAACTGCTCCAGCATGCCAATCCCCTTGTACCCGGACAGGCTCGAATTGTAGTCAAAAGTCAGGAAGAAAAAATCCTTTCCGCTGTGCCAGCCACGGCTTTCCGCCATGCTTACAAGCGGGAACGCCGCGCTTATATGCGTTGAAAAAATCGCTTTCATCCTCTTCTTACCGGAAAACAATCCTTCTGTCAGGAAATTCAGATCCTTCTTCAAGTCCTTGAAATTCATCCGGTAAATCCTTTTCTCATCGAGCTTCAACCCCATTTCAACGGCAAGTTCATAAAATGCGATCTGCCTTTCGGCGATGAAGGGTGAGTCAGGATTGTTTTCCGGCGAGATGAATATGATTTCCCTGCCGGCGTTTCCGACAAGCCATTGGAGCCCTTTCCTTATACCCTCACGGGCATCTGAGACAATATGGTCGAAACTTGAGTAATTCCTCCCGATGAGCAACTGCGGGACTCCGGCATATGAAAGATATTTCATTACCATCAGCTGTTCATAAGGGGGGCGGACCCAGATCACCGCATTCCCTGGCCGGGCTATCTTGTTAAGATTTATTTTGACATCGTTTACATTGTAGAGGAAACACGGCAGGTGTTTCTGGATTTCGGATGCGAGATTCGCAGTTTCGGCGTTGGCATAGCTCTTCAGATCATAATCGCCGGCAAGAAAAACCTGCTTCACCGGTACGGACTCAGAAGTTTCGCCGACATATGTCCCTGCGCCCTGCCTGCAATACAGATACCCGTGATTGACCAGCTCGGAAATAGCCTTGTCAATCGTACCCCTCGAACATGAATACCGTTTCATGAACTGGAATCTGGACGGTACCGGCTGGTCCTTCAGAAGACGCCCGGTCTTTATGTCTGAAAGGATCTTCTCCTTAAGTATTTCAACTTTTGAATACATCTGCAATCAGTCTCTTGAAAAAGTCATATAAAACGATTTGTCGTTTTATATAATATGACTGCTTGCCTATTATTTCAATACATCTCACATGACATATCCTGCCTAGTTGCCTATTTAAGCGTTTGGATATTTTTCCAGAAGAACAATGGATTTGTTTTTCTGGAAAAATATATTGGGGGTAAGCTTGAAGTCACTTCACTTGTCTGACGGCAACGTTTCCGCCACCTTCTGGATCTCGGACTTAAGCCGTTGTGTGACACGTGACTCAATGGCCGTGAAGCCGCCGTCAACACGCATAACGGTGTCTTTCGCCAGCAGCTTTCGCTCGGAAATCCGCAGGTAGGGCCGAGAGCTTATGTTGACGATAATCAACGTCAGAGCCACGACGGGAATTAATGTCCGCGCCAGACTTCCGTAGTATGCCGCGCATTTCCGACCGTAACGCACCTCCAGAAACACATAATGCACGATTCCTGCCAACACCATGAGTAGCAACCACACGCCAACAACCATGCAGATGCTCTTGACATAAGAGACTTCCAGATCTAGCCAAGATTGCGGAAGCATTCCCAATGCAAGCAACACTCCAACAATTACCCAACCTATGATGTATAGGTTGCGTGTAGGTGGAGCCACTGGCAGGAGAAGTTCACGGCACCGTCGTCGAACACAGTTGTCAGCAAGCATTATCGTCCCCATCAAGATAGCGCAGAGCACTCCCAAGTATTGCGCGATGAACTGAGGGAAACCGAAAAGCAGGCTGAAATCGCGAGCAGTCCAAGGCAGCCAGCGGGAGATCCCGTAATAGAGCAGAATTGGCGCGAGCACGCCTAATCCCAGGATGCGGAGGATATCTCCACCTGAAGGCAGTAAAAGGAGAGCAGCAGCTCCGCCGCCACGAATCCAACGGTAATAGCTGGCCATGAGCGCTAAGGTCAGAAGCATCACGATTAACATAACTGACAGCCATGCGAGTCCGGCGACTTCTGCGACAACATATTCCAGGTGTCGGCTCGGAGCCAGTTCGTCCGATGTCGGATATTCCCCCAGAGCCGGCAAAAGCATCCCCGCGAGAATGCCGCCGTGTCTCTTCAGATTTTTTCCAAAGGCCTGTCCGGCTGGCGTTTTTGCGGTCGAATTAATCTTCTCTTTCCATTGCTTGACAGGTGCGGCAAACGCGGCTGTCTCCTCTTTGGCTTTTACCGCCGCAAATGAATCACCAAGCTTTTCGTAAATTTCAGGCAAACGCTCGGCAGCGCTCCCGGCTATAGCCCCGACCACAAGTACGTCTATCAGTGTGAACGAGTCGCCGTTGATCTGCGGCACCAGCCTTCTGTGCGCATTCAGGAATATATCCGCCTCCTGTCGTCGCCCTTCGTTCGCCAGCAGTTCTCCATAGAACAAGGAGGTTCGTTCCAAACTCCGCATTTGAGAAAGATCCGGAAGTAGGATGCCTGCGAGCATTGAGATCTTGCCTACTTCCTGCAGAAGCGAAGTCGGTTCTCCCATGATTGCCAGCCGTTCGGCAGCCATTTCACGTGCGTAGCGCCGGAACTCAGGCTTAGCGAGTCCGGCCTTAAGGAACGCCATGGCCTCATCTAGTTTTGCCCGGTCCTTGATTGTCGTGTCGTACACAGTCTTCGATTTACCTTCGGGATCCTTAACCTCACTGGTCTTGGTCTCCACGGCTTGGTCCAAAAGTCGGCCAGCCAGGATGTAATCGAAGCGCGCGTTATTCGGATCCAGTGTTTGTAGTTTTGCGATTTCCGCAGCCCACTCAGCGTACAGTTCAGTATTCATCGCTTCACCGGTCATCAGGAAGGTGACGTAGTTGTGCAGATACACCTTGTTCTTCGGCCACTTCTCCCAAATCGCCTTCTGTTTCTCACAGACAGTCCTGCGGGTCTCATCTCCGTAAAGCACCAACCGCTGTTCCGGTGTAAGTTTACGGTAACGGTATGAGCTCATGCTTGATCCGGCAGAATTTCCGTATCCGCTCAATGAGTTGAGAGTTCGCACGATTTGGAATGAACCCCAGTCGGCAGACAACACAGCAATCACAACCGCCAACGGTGCGAGGAACCACTGCGCGACAATTTTAAGAAGAGAGCGCAATCTCATCCGGTGTCGGTTGGCGCGTTCCAGACTGTCGGCCAGTTCCGCTGCCGATCCCATTGCACGCACAGCCTCATCGGCTGCAACGTCCGACGCAAGACCTTTGGCCTCAGCCTCTGTCTGATGTGCTTCCAGGTGCGATCGAAGCTCAGACTGAACATCCAACCGAAGTTCAGGATCATTTTTCAGGCCCGCCGTTGCGGCATTGAGAAATTCCTCAGATCGTTTCTGTTCATTCATGGCAACACCTCCAATTCATGCAGGTTGCGCTAGCAGCAATGCGTTGAGGGCTTTTGAAAAAGTTGCCCATTGATCCTTCCGCTCGGTGAGAGCCGCCAAACCTCGCTTTGTAATACGGTAGTACTTGCGCTGGCGGCCAGACTCAGCCTCGACCCAGCGACTCTGGATCAGCTTGTCGCCTTCCAGACGGTGAAGCCACGGATAGAGTGTGCCTTCCTTCCAGTCGAAGACATTGCCGGTGCGCTGGTTGACAGTCTTGATGATCTCGTATCCGTACCGCTCCTGTTCGCTGAGGAGCTGAAGAATGACAGGTTCGATGCTGCCCTTTACCAGATCAGGTGAGAATTCCATAATTGCCTCCTTGTTGCAGCGTCGACTGTAGCGCCTGACACCATTTGCCTCATACCTCTGATTCCGATGCTACAATACATCGGAGCACGAGGCATGCAAGTGCATTTTATAAAAAAAAGAAGGATTTTTCCCGCGTTTTTATCGATCTGTTTTTGCGGGGATGGCGGATCCGGATTGGAGTTCGCGCAGGATGTTTTCGCATACGCGGTCGGCAAGACGGTCATTACCTACCCCATTGAAGTGAACCTGGTCTGCTTTCTGCCATTCCTTGACATACGGCAGAGTATATGAGTAAAGATCGTTGATGAGGATTTTTCTGGATTCCATGATCTTTGCGGCCACGGCGTTGCGAATCGGTATGTCCTCAAATCGCGCACCGGAACGGCTCATGACCGGAGTGGTGCTTGCCCAGATCAGTTTTGCACCGGTACCCTGGAGAATGTCCAGGAGCTCGGAAAGGTTCTTGCCATATTCCTCAGGCGAATAGCGGATATGCATGGGCCCGGCCTCTTTCGATTCATCCCTGACAAGAGCGCCGTTTGCGTCAAGCATATGAGTATCCCAGATACCCCAGTTGAAATGAATAACATCCCAATGACCGGTGCCCAGCCAGGATTTCAGATTTTTCAAACCGTAGCCTGTGTACTGACAGTTAGTGGGAGGGCGAAACACATTCGCCTTCCCTTGCAGTTGCTTGCGGACCGGAATCGTATAACCGATTGAGATGGAATCCCCGATCAACAGCACGCGAGGCACCCCGGGTTCATCTACCGGATTCTTGAAAGCATCCTTCATGTGCAGAAAAAGGTCCGCCTCCGCAGGATTTTTATCTTGCGAAAACCCAAATGGGATAGACGAAAGCAGCAAAGCCGTCGAGCATAAGACGTATTTAATTTTCTTGAGATACGATTTCATATTGCAATTCCCTCACCCTATTCTCAATGCATTCCAGCCCATAATTTTTGCGAATCTTGAGAGCACCTGTATTTTTTTACCGTAAACCATTGCAAGATGGTGCGTCCCTCCGGCCCTGCTGTATTCAGCGAGGAAATCATCAATGCTAATCGTCGGTTTTATCCAGCCGCGAACTGAATTCTTGAACTTGCTGTCACGGGCCTTCTCGACTGAAACTGTCGCCATTATCAAAGTATAGGTGTTGTCCTTGCCTGGGGCAAGGTTTACCAGTGTAGCCTTGCCTGGCTTGAGCCTGCCTGCTGCAAACAGCGGCGGATTTGTATCCTCAATCGGGAAAGCGCATTTTACAAGTTCAGGCTTACCGTCGAGCAAATCCAAGTTAACCTCGCCCATGTGCGAGAGGAAAATACGGTTTGATTTCCAGTCCGGACAGAACATTTCAGTGAATGTTGTTTCCGGGTATTGAGACATGAGGGCTCCGACCAGGGAAGCTGTAAGAACATCGCCTTCGCCCGCATATCCGATTCCGTTCGCCATCGCCTTGGATGCTTCCAGAAACGGCACGGTAGGCAGACATGTTCCCTTTCCGCATTCCATGAAATTTGCGGAAAATGCAGACAGCTTGTTTTCCTTTATCCATTTGCGTACGGCAATCCCGGCTCTGGCGGTATTGACATGGTCTTTCATTTCCTGTTTTAAACCGGAGAACATTTTCATATTGCTGCTGATTTCAGACTTTACCTCGGGAGAGTTTTCCTTAGGCAGATAATCATTGATGCGTTTGAAATCAAAGGGAACAGTCGTTATCCCCATTTCCTTTTTCATCCTGTCAAACGGTATTGAAAAATCACCCATGCCTTTGAATGGATTCCCTATCAGTCCGGTGCGGGAATTACGGAGTGAATCCGCAAGAGAGACCGCCTCCAATGACTGAAGCACCCTGTCAATCACATCCGACTTCCTCCAATGGCCAGCCTCAATTATGAAATCTTTGCCGTTGCGGAGCAGGAGGTTGCACATGTCCTGCACGCCATGGATGCCGTGATTGAACATTATTTTCGCTGGAGCCGTGTCCGGAGAGAATTCATAATCGGGTGTTGTGTCAAGGATTATGAGCGGAAGTTTTGTCGACTTGAGCGCATTTGCGGATTCCAAAGAAGGTGAATAGGCAAGATGCAGCGACACGATCGCCTGGACTCCTGCATTTTCAAACGACTTGATCTCCTTTGCGAATTCCGCAGCCAGCCGGCAAACACGACCAGAGACAACTTCGACACCCCTCTTCTTAAATTCGGCGGTGATCAGAGCCAGGAAACTTTCCATTTCAGGTCTGGCCTCGCTGCAATTCTTGTCATAGAGCTCGAGGTACTGCGGAAGCAAACCAATTTTCATCTTTTTCATATTCCAATTATCCCTTTCGCGTTAGTGTAAAAAATATTTTCAACATCAGTTTTTGACAGTCCTGTTTTTCCGGCGGCATCCTTGAATGCGGCGATCTCCTCGTAGAGGAAGAATGAAAGGCGTTCCGCCTCTTCACCGTCCACCTCCATCATGTTGGGATCACCGGAAACATCTCCGTATAATCCGCGTGGAACTACATTGGCATATATCCCGTCCTTCTCAATCCTCCTCATCCTCATCCTGGTTATCGGCATATCGCTCCCGAAGAGGATGCGTTTCGGACCGACCGCCTTTATCAGTTCCTCAAAGACAAATGCGTTTGTGTTTGCAGAAAAATCAAAGAACATTTTCTTAGACTTTGAGAGAATTTTAAAAGCATCCCCGATATCGCCTTTGCAATACGCCCTGCCTACATGTGCGACAATGAGCTTGATGTCGGGAAAGTCGCGCTCGATTTCCATCAGCTGGCTGATATTCAAGGGATCGGCAAGCCGTTGCTTCCTGGGGATATGCAGCATGACGACACTGCAGAGCCTGTTCAAAACTTCCAGATGCACCTTCGGGAAGAAATCGTAGATGCATATCTCGTCTACGGGGATGTTTTCCGGAGCGAGGGACAGATAGCTTTTCGCACCGTAGAATTTTCCGGACAGAATTTTTCTCTCCAGCATTTCTGGCGCCCATGTCGGATCGGAAAATATCAGGGCCGGGAAATTGTTCTCCATTGCCGACTTCTCGACAAAAGCATTGCATGAGTCAAACTCACCCTTCTTCGGGATATTTCCAAACACCAGAGGCGTTACTTTTTTGCCAGGAAACAGGATTTCATATGTTGCCCCGAGATCCTCGGCAGAACATTCATCGGCAACGCGGGAAGGCCAGGATACTGTCCGTGCGGTACCCGACTGGATCTTCCCCTTTTTCCAAATGTGCGTATGCGCGTCTATGATTTTACCGGGAAGGAAATCCCGGATGACATCATTATAGAAACGCCGATCCACTTCCTTGTACTCAAATAACTTGTTCACAGTTCAATTCCTTTCTTTCTGAATCATTCTCCGGAAGGGACGTATCGGAAAAGGCACAAGATAAAACTTGAACTCCAACGTTGGCAAAAGCGTCCTCAGTTGGAGTACAAACTTTAGCTTGTCTTCTCTTAAACACTTCCGAACTTACCCGCATAGTATTCATCGTAAATCTTATTGTTGCGACTATCTGGGTCAACAGTTTTTGAATCAACCTTCAAAGTATTGAACCCCTCTTTTTCGCTTCTGAATATCCCTGCACCCACTCCGGCCATTACAGCTGCTCCGAGCGCGCCAGCGCACTGCCCGCCGGCAATAATCAACGGGATCCCTGTCACGTCGGCGACAATCTGCGTCCATACCGGACTTTGCGACGGACCGCCAGACATCACTATCCTCTTGAGGCCGAGATTTCCGTTTGTGATTTTTTCAATTTTATTTCTGAGCATGTACGCCGCGCTCTCCATGACGGCCCTGCAAAAAAAATCACTTCCCATCAACCCCTCATATGAAGCCCTCAATGTCAAATCGACAAAGAGTCCATCAGCCCCGACCGGAGACTCTCCGGATTTCCTGTTGAAAAGCGCATACTTATCCTGCATCGATAAATTCTTGCCGTCAAATATGCTGTTGACACAGAAATCAATTTCGGCCCCTATTTTTGGAATCGAGAATATGGAACCCCAGGCGCCTCCAGTCAATGACATGAACGGATCCAGCAGCATTCCTTCGCCGATGGCGGCCTCCCTGTCGCCGACAGGATGGAACCCGACCCAGGAGGTTCCGGTTGATATCAGAAGGCTGTCCGAATCAAATACGCCTGTTCCGATTGCCGCTGACGGATGGTCAAAAGCTCCGGAGACTAATTTCGTTTTCTTGTCAAGGTGGGTGACTTCATATGCGTTACGGCATATTTCTCCGATGACCGTAGCAGATGGAAGCAGGGCTGAAAATGCTTTTTCCTGCATGTCAAGGATATCCAAAGACGACTTATTCCATTTCAGTCCGCGCTGGTCGAGCATGCAGGTCGGAGTTGCGGAGGAATAGTCGATCGCCCAAATGTCAGAAAGGCCGTGGTTGATATAGTCCAGATCGGTGCAGAAACGGGATTTATTCCTGTAGATTTCGGGCATTTTCTCACGTATCCATGCGAGATTCGCAAACGGGAATGATTTGAGGAAGGGCCAGCCGGCGACTTTGTGAATTCCAGAGGTGTCCATCTTTTCAAGAACATCAACGCCTTCTGCTGAAGCCCGATCATCCATCCAGCATATTGGATTCAAGAGCGGTTCACCGCATTTGTCGAGAAGAACTGTGCTTCCCCCTGCACCTGATATTGCAATTGCGGACACGGAGCCTTTTGAAGGAATCCCGGCGACCAGCTTCCCTATAAGGATACTAACCTTCCTGTAATGTCCCCCTATGGAAAACTCTACATAGTGAGGTTTGGGATAAGAAAGTTCCGTGGACTGTTTTTCCTGGCATATGATTTCACCTGAGGAGGAAATAACCACTCCCTTTATAGAGCTTGTACCGACATCCAGTCCTATGAGATATTCATTCATGTGATTGCTGCCTTTATGTCATAAATCTTAATTAGGCGGCCAGAGGCCGCTACTCTGAATATCCAATAGCCAACACGGAATATCCAATGTTCAAGTTAAGATTTTTCTGGATTCAATTCCGATGGATATTGGAAATTGAGTGTTGGATATTGGGTGTTCAATTTTTGAAATTCCTTAACGTTAAATTAGTCGGCCAGAGGCCGCTACTGATTTCCTGAACGGAAAAATTTTCATCCCTGCATCATGCAACTCCGCGTTTCCGGATAATCTTTGCCGGCACACCTACGGCCACGGAAAAAGGAGGTATGGTTTTCACCACTACCGATCCGGCGCCGACCACGGAACCTTCTCCGATGTCAGCCGAATAAACGACAGACACGTTCATGCCAAGATAACAGTCGCGACCAATGATAATTTTCTTTGTGAAGCCGCCCTGGGAATAGATTGTCTTGCCGGGCTCGTCAAACCTGTGCGAGTAAGGGGTGATTGTAATGTTCTGCGCAAGAAGGGAATCATCGCCTATCTCCAGTCCTTTGTGTGCATGAAGACAGCAACCTGTACCGATGTAAACGCGCTTCCCGACTTCTATGTACCCCTCGGCATTTTCAGTGTCGAGATAGACGCCATATTTCAAATTCACACCTTCCTGCAGTGTAATGCCGCGCTCGGAACGGGCCATGAGGGTGCAGTGATCGTCAATGCACACATTGTCGCCGAGACTCACATACTGGGGGTTGAAAATTTTAACGCCGCAGCCGATCCTGACATTCTTACCCATATGACGCAAGATTCCAGCATAATATTCCTGCCGCAGCTTTGCAGCCGCATCAGAGTCAGTATGCAGAAAAACCGTCTTATAGAAGGATTCTTTATCATCCTCCGTAAGATTCTTGTAAGCTTCAGTGAAAAATCTTTCAGAACTCATTGAACACCTTTGCACTCTGTTTATTATTGATTGATTCCCAGCAGGCGGAACAGGTTGCGATGCACTTCGCACCTACGATTTCATCCACGGTAATCGGCTTGTCATCGAATATTGCCGCTTCCATCTCCTCCACATATTTGAGCACCGACATAAGATGCCCCGAATAAGCCTTGCCGTCAAAGTCCTCCATGACATCGCCTTTGGCAAAATCAATCTCCTGCCGCGGGGCGTCGTGCCTTCCGCCTTCACGGTATGCGGCGTGGTAGTTCACTATGGTGCCCTGTGTGCCGAAGATGCTGACACCTTCCATGGGCATGATGTCGCTGCAGGATCCGCCAGGCTGCTCGTGGATTCCACATGCGGTCATCACCCTGGCAATCACACCGTTTTTGAATTTCATGTTGATGATGAAGTTCATCTCCTTCTCCTGCGGATATCGCAGATCGACAGGGCTGGTGCAGCCGTAGGCGTGAACCTCTTCAACATCACCGAAATACCAGCGCAAATGATCAATCGGATGGCAGGCACCGCCATAAATGACGTCCTGCGGGTGCTCATAGCGCCAAGCGCCACGGTCAAAAACCTTCCACATGTCGCCATGGACATAACTCGCCTCGGCCATCATTGCAGTCCCTATCTTCCCGCTGTCGTATAATTTCTTGACATCCTGGTGATGCGTCACGAAACGCCGCGTCTGGCCGACAAGGAATTTCCGCTTGTGCTTCCGCACAAGACGTACCGTCTCCTTTGCCTCCTCAAGACTTATAACCATTGGCTTTGTGCATATGACGTGCTTGCCGTTTTCAAGCGCCATCCGGATCATGTCCATGTGTAGATGATCCGGCGAGAAAATCCCGACAATGTCTATATCGTCCCTTTTAATCAGCTCACGCCAGTCGCTTGTGGCGTATGGTACAGAAAATTCGCCCCCGTACTGGTCAAGCCTGTCCTTGCGAACATCGCAGATACCTCGGACCTCTGAGCGGAAACGCCCCTTATGGCTATTGACATGCAGCATATTCCATCCCATCATCAGGCCAATCACACCGATTCCCAATTTCTTTTCCATAGGACTTTCTTCCCTTTTCCTTATATTGCATTGACAATATTATTACCCTCATTATGATTGATTCAAGCATTTTTTGATAATTTTAATCATTTATTTCTTGACAATAAAATTAATCCGAATATAATTACGATTACAGGCAAATGGTTTATTGGGTTGCCTATTTCTCCCGGCAATCCAATAAACCATAAAAAAGTTAAACCATAACAGGAATTTGAAACGATGGGCAAGCTTGAAAAAAGGACAACAAAACTGATTGGGCTGCTCCAAAGCACTGAAAAGCTGGATATTGCAACAGTTGTAAACGCCTTGAAAATATCCGAGGCTACAGCCCGCAGGCTTTTCACCCTGCTTGAAAATGAAGGGAAAGTGATAAGGATACACGGCGGAGTCAGGCTGGCCCCCGAACTTGAATATGATTATTCGTTCAGGGTGTTGGCATCCCGCAGGAAAGAACAGAAAACGGCAATCGGCGAAGCGGCTACGGAAACAGTCGATGACGGAGACAGGTTGTTCCTTGACTCCGGCACAACGATCCTGAGATTTGCCGAAGCACTGTCCCGAAAAATACAGGCAGGTGAACTGAAAGGCGTGTCTGTTGTCACAAATTCACTTTCCCATATCGAAACGCTCTCAAGCTGCTGCAAGGTCATCCTGACAGGCGGTGAGATCCGCACGGAACGCAGGGATGTCTGCGGAAGCGTCGCCGAAAAAAATCTCGCACAGTATCATTTCAACAAGGTCTTCCTGGGCGCAGATGCGATAAACATTGATAACGGATTCATGACTTCGGATGAGAAGACTGCGGAAATCTGCAGAATCGCCATAAAGAATTCCGACAAGGCTTTCGTCCTAGCCGACTCAGAGAAATTCAACAGGAAATCTTTCGTGAGCTATGCGGATATCGGCAGCATCAGGGAAATAGTTACCGATGACAATATCGACCAAAAGACAAGGAAAGCATTTGAAAAGAAAGGAATAAGGATAAGAAGTTCTAAAGTGCGTAAGTTCGGGAGTGCGCCCTGCGGCGAGCTCGTCGAATCCGAAGTATAGATTTAGTAAATCAAGAAAGGGAAATCTTTCATGAAAAAAATTATTAAAGTCGGTGTGGTGGGCGTAGGACGCGGACAATCTTTTGCCAATGGCGCAACGGAGCTTGTAGGCATGAAACTGGTGGCTCTCTGCGACACATGGGAAGAAAAGTTGAAGGAAGCAGGCAAGAAATACAATGTTGCCACTTACACAAATTATGACAAGTTCCTTGAGCACGACATGGATGCCGTCGTGCTTGCAAACTATTTCCATGAGCACGCTCCTTTCGCCATAAAGGCGCTTTCCGCCGGCAAGCATGTGATGAGTGAATGCACATCCAATGCGACTCTCGCAGAAGGCGTGGCGCTCTGCAGAGCCGTCGAAAAAAGTGGAAAAACCTACATGTTGGCGGAAAATTATCCGTATACCAAATTTCACATGGAGATGCGCCGACTCTACCGTACCGGAGAGCTCGGCGATGTGACGTATGCGGAAGGCGAATACAATCATCCAATGTCGCCTGAAAGCCGCGCAGCAATTTCCCCCGGCATGAATCATTGGCGAAATTGGCTTCCCTCAACTTATTACTGCACCCATGCCCTAGCACCACTAATGTACATTACGGATTGCATGCCAGTGAAAATAAACGGCCTTTCCATAGCCTGCCGGGAAGTCGACAAGGAAACCGTTCGTGTCGGTGATCCGGGATCGGTCATCCTCTGCCGCATGGACAACGGAGCCGTATTCCGTATCTTCGGCCTGCTTCTGCCCGGACACAGCAACTGGACACGCGTACATGGCGTAAAAGGTGCCATGGAAACCACGCGGGGTCCTGGCTACTACGGCCCAGGACAGGTACGCGTATGGCATGATCACTGGCTACGCCAATCCGGACAACCGGAAGAGCGCACCTATGTCCCCGACTGGCCCGAACACGCTGAATTAGCCAACAAAGCGGGCCACGGCGGCGGTGATTTCTGGACAAACTTCGAATTCTCCAATGCCATCCGCACCGGAAAGCCTCCATATCTGGACGTCTATCGCGGCGTTGCCATGAGCAGTGTCGGCATCCTGGCATGGAAGAGCGCACTCGAAGATGGTGCACCGTTCGCTGTGCCAGACTTCAGAAAGGAATCGAGCCGGAAGGCGTTCGCCAACGACCACTGGTCACCTTTCCCGTCGCACGCCGCAAGTGGACAGCCGCCGCCAAGCATTCTCGGGACACCGAAAGTGACGTCGGCAGGCCTTGCACAAGCCAAGAGAATTTGGGCGAAACAAGGATACAAAGGAAAGTAAAATGACAAATGCAATCGGATTTGACGCATTCGAAGGCAAATGGCAGGACAATGCCCGTATGGTACTCGACACCATTGCCATGCGGCCAACAGGCGGAGTTCCTTCATGGATGCTGAACGACATGCAGTGGTCGCATCTGGAGACTCTGTCCGGAAATCCCCCTGGCAGCTATGAAAAAGATCCGGTCCGGGTTTACCGCGAATTCCAGATCAAATCCGGAGTCTGCTTCATTGATCAGTGGATCCCGAAGAATCCGTTGACCATGAAAGATCAGGGGTATGGCAAGGATGCAGAACGCGGGGCGACAACCGGAGCAGAGGAAATCGTGCGCGACGGCATAGTTATCGATTCACCGGAAGCCGTAGTAGAACATATGGAGAAGCATCTCTTCCCGGATTGGGAACAGTCGAGGCGCGACCTCGAAGCCAACATTGACGAGGAAGTTCGCAAGCGCATCGCCGGCGAGACGGAAGTGCAACAGCTCTTCGGAATGAACATGCTGAAGGGGCCATACAACGGCTTTTTCGCTTTTCCAAACTTCCTCTACGGGGCATATGGCTATGCCAACTATTTCATGGCATATGCCCTCTACCCCGAAGTGATCGAACGCAGTTTCAAGATTCGTGCTGACATGGCCGTCATCCACAACCGCATCGCAGCCCGCGCAATACTTGAAGGCGGCCTGCCACGTTTGATCCGGCTCGACCACGACATGGCTGACTCGCGCGGCGTACTTGTCGATGTTAAAACCCTCGACAAACTTTGGTTTCCTCACTTCGCCAGATCGATACAGCCTTTTCTCGACGCCGGAATCCGTCTCATCTGGCACTGCGACGGCAATCTCATGGACATGGTCCCACGCCTGCTGGAGGTAGGTATCGGCGGCTTCCAGGGGTTCCAATATGAGGACGGCATGGACTATGAAAAAATATGCAAGATGAAAACCCGTGATGGGAACGATCTGTTTATAATAGGCGGAGTGTCGGTGACCACCACACTACCCCTCGGCAAACCTGCCAATGTCAAACGCCAGATGGACTGGCTGGTCGAAAAGGGCCCGAAGGTCGGACTGATGCTCGGTTGCTCCAGTTCCATCGCTCCGGGCGTACCGCTAGAAAATATCCAAACACTTATTGAGGGGCTCGCTTATTACCGCGGGCATGGCAAAAGATAATTTGAATATCCAATATCGAACACGGAATATCCAATGACCAAGTGTCAGAGCAAAAACGAAACGGAGAATCGGAGTTGAATTTAGTTGGAGTTCACGGCTTTAGCGTGTCTTGGAATTTACAGGATGAAGATCTAACAAGAAATATTTGAAATAAAGGAAACGCAAATGAAAAAAACAACAAAACTGAATCTCGGGATTGTCGGCGCATGCGGACGCGGCGCCAGCTTTAAATCCGCCTGTGATGCGCTGGGCAATGTCACGGTACAAGCGGTTTGCGACATAAACAAAAAAAACCTGACTGCAGCCCGTAAACGTCTTGGGGCATCCGAACAGTACACTGACTTCGGCGAAATGCTGGATAAGTCCAAGCTGGATGCCGTGATCATCGGCACCCCGATGCATTTCCATGTTCCACAGTCAATCGCAGCATTGGAACGCAATATCCACGTCCTTTCCGAAGTGACCGCCGGTGTATCGGTAGAGGAATGCAAAAAACTGGTTCTCGCCTGCAAGTCGAGCAAAGGCATCTACATGATGGCCGAGAACTACACCTACACAAAACCCAATCAGATCATCAAGGAGCTGGTCCGGCAGGGACTCTTTGGCACCCCATACTACGCCGAAGGCGAATATCTGCACGAACTCAAGCATATGAATGAACATTCCACCCCGTGGCGACGACGCTGGCAGACCGGTGTGGATGGCATCACTTACGGCACACACAGCCTGGGGCCGATCCTCCAGTGGATGCCCGGCGACCGAGTCAAACGCGTCTGCTGTGAAGGCACCGGCGTTCGCCACACAGACAGCACAGGCAAGCCATATTGCCAGGCATCCAGCACCATGCTTTGCAAAACCGAAAAAGAGGCACTGATCAAGATTCGGGTGGACATGTTGTCAGACCGGCCTCATGCATGCAACAACTATCAACTGCAGGGCACCGACGGCTGTTATGAATCATCCCGTGGCGACCACTGCGACAGGGACAGGATCTGGTTGCGCAAACTAAGTAAAAATATTTCCTGGACCGACCTCGCATCTTTTCATACTGTTGCCGAACTCGCAGAAAAGTACATGCCCGAAATGTGGCGTGAAGCGGGCGCAGCCGCAGCAAAAGCCGGACACGGCGGCGGTGACTACTTCGAGATCCTCGACTTTATCGATGCGATCCAAGGGAAACGCACACCGGTTATCGGCATTCACGAAGCCATGGACATGACACTGCCGGGATTGGTCAGCCAGCAGTCAATCGCACAGGGATCGGCATGGCTGCCGGTGCCGGATTCGAGAAAATGGTGAAATGGGGAAGTTCTAAAGTTCTAAAGTTCTGGAGTTCTGGAGTTCTGGAGTTCTGGAGTTCTGGAATGCTAAAGTTTTTAAGAAAAGAGTTTTAGTGCCAACAAAATAATCTGCGAACTTCGCGTCTTCCCGTTGCGAACTTTGCGGTAAATCACAAACATTTAAAGGAGTCAAAAGATCTAAAATGAAAATCAAGAATCTTAAATTGTCCCTCCAGGATCTGCTTGGAGCCGAATACGTGAATGCAGTATGCGAATCTAAAGCTTTCCTTGAAAACACAGACAAGGAAAAGCTGCTCGAAACTGCAACAGAGAAAATTGAATTCTGGCCTGATTCCTTTTCGAACCGCGCGGATGAACTCTTGGAATCTGTCGGCAAAAAAGTCTGCGCCGGAATGAGCAATTCCTCGGCGGGAGCCGCCACTGCATCTTTCCAAAAAGCCACGAATACAAAGATGGCGCCCCTCTCAGGCCTTGGCTTCATAAGAATGGGAGAGGATGGCAAAGCGTACCTTGTCTCCAAAAGCGAACACTACCACGCATCGCTTGGACATGTCTTCCCCGGATACAAACTTATCGACAATGCGCGAAAACTGGGGATCCTGAATGCAACTCACAACAACAGCAGGGGGCACATCACAAGACTTGTCGAAGAGGAGCTCGTGAGGATTGCAAACGGAATAGCGGCGGGCGACAGGAAAAAGCTCCTCTCAGTGCTGAATTCGCAAAAAGCGCACCAGTTGAACAAGGTGATAAATCTGGAGACAGGCAGTCTCGCAGTCGAAGCTGCGCTCAAGATGATGCTGGCGCGTTTCTACAGGCTTGACAAGACTTACGCTCCGCCAAAACACGAAGGTAAAATACCGGTCTTCCTGGTAATGGGAGACAACGAAGGCGGAAAGGTCGCGAACTATCACGGCACAACCATAATCACACAGACACTTCGCGGGATGTGGCCGGAACTGTATGCAACCATGGAATCCAAAAACATCTATCGTGTCGCAACGGTCAAAATCAACGACATTGGAAGCTTTAAGGATATAATCAGGGAATTTGAAAACGACAAATACAAGATCGCCGGTTTCTTCCATGAGCTCATACTGATGAATTACGGCGGGATAAAGTTGACAAAAGAATTCATCAGGAAGGCCTATGAAATATGCGATGCCAACGACATCCCGACAATCGTGGATGAAATCCAGTCGTGCATGTGGTCACCTGAACTCTTCCAGTTCAGGGAGTATGGACTAACACCTGATTTCGTCTCAGTGGGCAAAGGATTCCCCGGCGGTGAATATCCGGCATCAAAGATCCTGGTTTCTTCACACATGGACAGCTTGAACCAGTTTGGCGCCCTAGTCACCAATGGCCAAGAGGAATTGGCGTCACTTGCATACCTGATAACCATGGCTTTCGCTGAGGCCAACAAGGAATACACAAGGGGAATCGGAAATTATTACGAACAGGAAATAGGGAAACTCCAGAAAAAATATCCTGACAAAATAAGTATGATAGAAGGGAAGGCCCATCTTTCTACAATCTTCTTCCATTCACCTGAGAGTTGTACGAAGTTCGTAAATTTCCTGCTTGAAAGATGCATAGATATCAGCGCCCAGACATATAAGGCGCAGTGCCCTCCGGCGGCCCTCACAAAAATCCCGCTGGTGTCATCCTTCAAAATGGTCGACTTCCTGATCGGCAAATTCGAAGAGGCTTTGAAGAGCATATGACGGTTGGAAAGAATCCACCAATAAATCTTTATTTTTTCTCTTTAAACATCCTGCAGTAAAGATTATATTCCTGCAAATGGAGATAACAGAAAATGTCAATGACACTTACACAGTTAGAATCAGAAGTCTTCAAGCTTCCGGCTGACGAGAAAGCCGTGCTTGCAGATCATATCATTTCAAACATTGATTCAGCTCATGACGTAAAATGGCTTGATGAAGCCGACAGGCGTTATGCCGAATATCTTGCCGGCAGAATGAAATCAAGACCTGCAGCTGATGTCCTTAGAGATGCATACACCAGAGTAAAATCTTCCAAATGAAAAAGATTACCTTCTTAGCCGCTGCCGAAGACGAGATGATTCAGTCGGCTCAGTTTTATGAAACTCAAACAAATGGACTTGGAACAGATTTCCTTACAGCAGTTGATTTCGCTGTCCAGAGCATACATGACAATCCTGAACTATGGCCAGTAATCCGAAATCATGTCCGAAGACGTCTCCTAAAGCGATTCCAGTTTGGAATTCTATATAGGATATCGAAAGATGAAATCACAGTCATCGCCGTAATGAATCTCCACCGTGATCCGGATTACTGGCACTCAAGGATTATGATAAAAGAAACTGAAACTGCGAACTACGCAATTTAATCCACAGTCCTCACCCAAAACCTCACTAGTCTCATCCTTCAAAATGGTCGACTTCCTGATCGGCAAATTCGAAGAGGCTTTGAAGAGCATATGACAGTTGGACAATCCATAGTTTGACTCTGGCCGTCGGTCGTCAGTCGTTAGTCGTCAGTTCTGAAACTGCTGTTGGAGTTCACGGCGTTAGTGTGTCTTTTTCTTTAAAACTCGGACACTTGGCCACTCGGAATCTATTGGGAACTTTATAATAGTTTTTCAGGGAAATCATTTCATTATTTCCCTGAAAAACTATAGCTCAAGCAAGATTCCGGAGCGTGGCGCCAGTTTAACCTCTCCAGACAATTTTGTTTTTTTGCCGCTCCAGAAATCCGTACCCGACAGTGTGCCTTTGATAGGGGACGGCAACTCCAGGGTCTGTGAAGAATCCTCCCAGTTGAACAAGCCCAGCGTCGGACGCGAAGCCTCACGCGACAGCCATACCCCCGGATAACGCCGGTCAAAGAGGTCCAGCGGGTCAAAGGTTGCCTGCAATGGCGGAAACAGCCGCTCCAATGTGCCTCTCCCCTCCGGCAGCAAATCCCGGATGGAATCGGACAGGAAAATCGGTCCTCCGTTCAGACGAACCACGCCAAGCCATAGTTTCAATTCCTCGATCGACGCTTCGGGCCCTTTCATCCAAAAACTCCCGTTCTCCGGCAGTGGACTGACAGGATAAGGCATGTTAAGGAAACGGGTGCGGGAATTACCATGATGCCTGGCAATCGCAAAATCCGGATCATTCAACCATAACTGGTGATTCATCCAGAACGAGCAGGCGATCTGCCGGGCATTGTTCCGGATGTGCCCCCAGAAATTGTGGATGTCCATGGAGACTCGGCAACAGTCCGCGAAGCCAAGGGCTGATTCCTTACGCCCACCGCAGTTCACCAGACATGCTTCGCCACCAATGGCATCTCGAACGGTTTGAAAAACCAGCCGGGCAAAAGCAGCTTTCCCGGTATTGACAGCAGGACAGTTCGCCTTCGCGAGAAATTTCTCGTAGATGTAATCGATCTTGAAGAGTTCAAAACCAGCCTGCCGCGCATTCGAAAACCAGCAGCCGACAATCTCCCGAACTTCCGGCAGGGAATAGTCCAGCAGCAGAACCGGACCGGTTGGCATTTCTTCATCAACAATGATCAGGGCACCGTTCTCGTCGCGAAGAAATAATTCCTGGCGATGTCTGGCCAGTTGAGTGAACATTCCAACTTGGAACGGGGCAAACCAAAGTCCGGGGCGCAATCCGGCGGCGCGGATTTTATCGGCGATTTCTTTTAATGTCGCTGGGAATTTCCGATTTGGCTCCCAGTCTCCCCAGGCTTGCTCCCAGCCCATGTCGATGGTCAGATAATTTAACTGGTCTCGGCATTTCAGTTGACTCAGCGCATTGATTTCCCCATCGATATCCGCCATGCTGACCGCTCCACCGTAGAAATCCCACGAGTTCCACCCAGTCATCACCTTGCTTTTATCTGCACGTCCCAATGGCGACAGACAGCGACCGTAACGTCTCATCAAATTCAATGGGTCAGAGTCAAATCCCAGCAATAGCTTGAACTCATAATTCCCGGCATCCAGAATTCTGTCCGGACGGAACCCAGCCAGCAAGCTGTCGTTTTTCAACGAGAAAGCCGATGGTTCATCGTGAAGCGCACCGATCCCGGCGAGACAGGACACATTGCCGGGTCGGGCCAGCAGCGCGAACAGCGAGCTTTCGCGCCCCTCGCCCTGTGCGACCAATGCCGGGACAACTCCGCTCTTCTCCAGGAAGCCCGGAGTCTCTCCCAAAAACTTGTCATGTTCCGTTAAGCCGAGAGCCCCAATCTCTATACCTATAAAACCGACAAAGCGACTGGAATCGAGATGCAGGCGGATTAACACCTCTGTGGTATCGCCAATTTGGCGGAACTGAATGTCGATCGTGGTACCGGCCCCCAAAATTGCAACTTCTGCCCCGAGGAGGACAGGAATCGCGGTCAGCTCTGGTCGGGAAGGTATCTGATATTTCTGCTGTTCAAGTTTAACTGTCATTAAAACCTCATTTTCTTAAGCCATTCCGAGCACAGGCCCACCCATGTGGCGACATGCGGATCGCTTCCGCCCAACCCCATTCCGTGGGGACCGTCAGGATACACATGAAGTTCGAACGGAACCTTGTGCGAGCTTAGTGCTTCAGCGAACAGTAGGCTGTTTTCCACTGGTACGCAAGCGTCATTTGCAGTATGCCACAGAAAAACAGGAGGCACGTTCTTGTGGACGTTAAGCTCCAGCGACATTTTTTTCGCCAGTTCGTCTGAAGGATTTTCCCCAATCAGGTTTTCAAAAGAACCCCTGTGCCCGAATTTTCCTGCGCTCAGCACCGGATAGCAGAGAATTCCCGCATCCGGACGGGCTGATATCTTCCGGTCAGGAACCAATGATTCTGCTAAGTCATGATGAACACAGATGCTTGCAGCAAGATGCCCACCGGCAGAAAATCCGAGAACAGCTATTTTGTCAGGTTTTATTTTCCATTTTGCCGCATTGCGCCTGACGACTCTAACAGCTTCGGCCGCATCAAGGAGAGGCGCCGGATGCTTGTTGGGCGCAACTCGATATTCAAGCATAAACGAATGAAAACCTGCACCGTTAAAACGGGCGCAGACATCTCTTCCCTCATACGATATCATCTTACCCCCGTAACCGCCGCCAGGCAATACAATTATCGCACCAACCGGATTAGGAGTTTTCAAAAGGAAACTTTCCAGGTAAGGCTTAAATCCGTCCCCGTTTTCAGAAAACGGCACAGGTTGTGGCCATAACATTATTTTCTCAGGACTGTCCATAATTATTTACCATTTCCCGTTTATAAATTGAAAAATTCAATTTCCTATATGATAAAGTTATTATTTGACAGCAATTATTCATTCATGCTATAATAGAACGAAGCAGAGATGATGTCGCTACCGCATTGCCTTCGTCAATAGCCATTTTTTATTTTCCGATTCATTTCAATTCCGCCTTTTTTCAGTTTATTGACTCCGCACCGCCTTTACTTTATTTCATTTGCCCGTTGATGGGGCAGTGACGGATTTTGCAACAGCATTGGTCAAGAAGTCCGCAATCTCTTGTTGGAATGGTTCTACAATGACATCGCTATGGCCCACGCCGCTAGCCTCACGATATGTAACCGGGGAGCCTTGTTTTTTCAGAGCCTCAGCAAAATCACGGCTGTGATGCGGTGGCACGATGATATCGGTGTCACCATGAATGAGAAATACGGGGATATCTGCAAATGCAGCCACATGTTTCAACGGGGAAAGCGAATCTAAGACCGATGTGGAAGCTTCCGGCCCCACTCCGTGGGCCTGAGCTATTCCCTTAAGATAATTTGGCGATTCCTGAACCCATTTAGCAAAATCGGGTTCTTCTACACTTTAAAACATAAGGCATAGGATAAGGCGGAACCCCTTCA
>CAZION010000022.1:0-59397 GCA_964540865.1 uncultured Victivallis sp. | reverse complement strand
AATATGTCGCCAAGGGCACTGGCTCCGTTGACCTGATCGAGGAATATTTCAACCGCGAATCAATACAATCATTCGACCACCGCATTGAAAATCCGACTGAAATCGCATTCATTGACTCATCCGTCGGGGACATTGACACCATTCTCAAAGGCATAGGCGATGATGCAGAAATTGTATATCTGAACAAGGATCATGCATTTGAACAGATCACCTCGTATCTGCAGGGCCGTACGGATGTGGACTCAATACATCTCGTTTCCGAGGGGGCATCCGGGAAGTTCTATCTTGGAAATGAAACGATTAATAACGACTTCGTAGCCGCGCACCACGACGAGCTGGCTTCCTGGGGAAAAGCGATGTCCGCTGACGGGGACATCCACATCTACGGCTGCAATGTCGCGAAAGACCAGGTCGGCAAGGATCTAGTCAATCAGATTTCGGTTCTTACCGGCGCCGATGTTGCGGCTTCCACCGACCGCACAGGCATAGACGGAAACTGGAATCTCGAATTCACCGCCGGTGAAATCCAGACCGCAGGCTTTGTGATCGGCGATTACCAGTACAATCTTGCTACTACCACTTATACGGTAATGAGCCTGAGGGACGCCGCAGTGAACATTTCCTATATCAACCTGTCGACGCTGACCCTCCGTGAAGCGTTATATCTGTCAGTCAATGGGGATAGCATCGAATTCGGGGATCAGATTACTGTTACGCCCACCATATATCTTATTGACACGCTTGTGATTAATGCAAACATCACCATTGACGGGACCATAAGTGTCACTCCTCCCGGGGGAACGGCAGCCAATTACTCCGTAACCATTGACGCTAAAAGCGCCTTCCGCGCCCTGTCTATAGACACTCCGGCAAATGCCGCTTCCGGGGTTGTCATGAGCAACATGAACTTCGTGAACGGCTCCGCCGGAGACGGGGGCGGTATTCTCATTACCGCCAAAAGCTATGTGGACATGACCAATATTCAGGTCACAAGAAGCCATGCCCAGTCAGGTGGCGGCATATACAATGCGGGAACTTTGAATTTGCTGAGCAATTCGGCAAACATAACAGCCTATAAGAATTCCAATCTTAACATTTCCGGCAACACCGCCACCAGTTCCGGCGGCGGCATTTACAATTCGGGAACGCTGACATACATAGGAGACGGGATATTGTATGATCCTACCGATTTCAGCAAGCCCTCTGGCGGTATTAACAACAATACCGTTACAGGCGGAAATGGCGGCGGCATATACAACAGCGGTTCATTGACTATCACGTCCGGGCCTTCCGCCGCTGCCGGAGGAACCTGGAGTAATTTCTCCCTGAGTTCCAACTCCGCAGACAGCGATGGCGGCGCCATTTACAGCAACAATCAGAATATTTCCCTGACCTACGTATTGGTTAACAGCAACAGCGCAATGGGCAGTGGCGGCGGCATATATATCTTTGCAAATTCCCAGACTGGAGCTGTCAACCTGGGCAATGTCGATCTCACTTTCAACATGGCCGGGCAGTACGGCGGGGGGTTTTATTTCACCAACGATTCCGTCTCGGCAACCGCAGATGTTCTGACACTGGACAGGTTCGATTTCATTTCTAATACCGCAATGAACGGCGGCGGGGCCTATCTGGCGAACGCCACCGGTGCCATTATATTGTCCGACACCGAGATGACCGGGAATACGGCCACGGTCAACGGCGGGGCTCTCGGTCTTTCAGGCAATTCCGGAACCCTTTCCATAAAGTCCGTAAACATACAGACCGAGTTCAGGAACAACTCCGCAGCGGGCAACGGCGGGGCGATTTATGTCGACAATTGCAATGCCAAGACAGCGCTCCTCTCCATTGATTTTGTAAACATATCCGGGAATTCGGCCGCAAACGGAGGCGGAATCTATGTCTCGAACTCGACTGGCAGCGTCACATTGACAGACATCGAGATGGCCTCGAATTCGGCCATGAACGGCGGCGGCATTTACTGTTCAAATACAACCTCCGGCATTTTCAAGATTTTCACAAGCAATATCAGCAACAACAGCGCCGACGTTGCCGGCGGCGGCATTTATATGGTGAAAGGCCAGCTTACAATACAAAACTCTACGCTCTCATACAATGGCTTGGACATCAATACCGAGGGCGGTGCAATCTATATGGAATCCGGAAACCTGCACATCACCCTTTCGACAATAGCCTACAATATGGGCGCCGGGGCGGCGCTTTTCCTGAATAATGCAATTGACCCCATCACACTCACCGTCAACAATACGCTTGTTTACAATCTGGACACCGAATACGCCGCCGGCTCCTTCGCCTCGCAGATATACCTGGCGGACTCGGCAAATTGCAAATACACTTTCTCCACCACCAACAACATATACAGCCATTACTACCTTGACGCCGATCCTGATCCGGCGCACCTGCATTCCCTGGATCTTGGAAATATAAACGCAAACAGGCTTATCGGTTCCTCCCCCATCAAAGCGACGGACATACAGAGCAATCTCTGGCTGGATGAAACATTGAGGTATCACGCCAACTACAGGACAATGGCGTTGGCGGTCCTCAGCCAGAACAGCTGGGCCATCGGGGCCGGAACTGGCGGATCATCCTACGACCAGCGCGGCAACATACGGGGCACGACTTGGAGCTGGGATCAGACAAAACAGACCTGGACAAAGGGGTCAGGTTATACCATCGGCGCATTTGAACCCCTTTTCCATGTGGTCATCGAGAGCAAAACCACCGTGGATCCCAAGACATTGCTGAATGTCGGTGGTGATGACTCCCCTCTCACACAGATATCCGATCAGAAGGCCCGCTATTTCATAAATGCGCTGGGCGGATACTATTACTGGGATGGAGAGAAAGGTAAATACATGTGGCATGATTTAGGGGGCACCGGACTTACATTGCGCGAAGCCGCCTACTGGATTGACACGCGTGCCGCCTTGGATTCAAACAGCGCCACATCCTATACGGATCCCACCGGAGGCTCCAATAATTTCACGGTAGACGACTATAACAGCCGCTATATCGGGTTCGACAGCACGGTTTTCAGTGCCACCACCACCAATAATATCGAATTGAGTTACGGCGCAATATATATTGCAGGCCCTTCCTGGGGATTTACGGCTACTCATGATTCGCAGGCATACAGGGATCTGGCCGTGGCGTATGTGGTGAGGAATCCCGACAACTCCGGCAATATCCTTTATCACGACGACACGCTTCGCGCACCTGGTGCCGTAGGCAGAATCACTGTCACCCTTGCCGCGGCGGGAGTCAGCGACAGGTTCTTCTACATATCCAGTCCTTCCGTGGCAGACATCAACAATCTCACCCTTACCGGTGGGATAGCCTCAAGCGGAGCCGGCATTTACAACCTGGGCGGCACGGTTTTGACAAGATCCACCCTTATTAATATGGTAGTGCAGAACTGCGTGGCCTCCACCATTCTTCCCAGCACCATCAGCTACGGCGGCGGCATATACAATTCGGGGGGCATGGACATTTATGATTCCGTCATCAGCGGCAACTCAGTGTCCGCTCCGTATGATGCGCGCGGCGGTGGCGTCTACAATTCCGGCACAATGAACATAGACCGCACCCAGATTATAGGGAACTCGGCAACTAACACGACCTCACGGCTAAGCACCGATTCCGGCGTAATGAACGCCGAAGGCGGCGGATTATACAACTCCGGCAGTCTGCTTGTAGAACGCTCTGAAATCAGCGGAAACAGCCTGTCCGGCGCAACTGACGCCTCCCATAATGTGAATATCAAGGGTGGCGGCATTTACAATTCCTCCGCAAATTTCAGAATTGCAAACTCCACGATTGCCCAAAACACAATTGCAGGCATCGGCGGCTTGGCGTGGAACAGTTACGGCTCCGGGATATATAACAGCGGAACCTTATATGCCTATTACAACACCATCGCAAACAATCAGCTTACCGGTTCAGCTCCTACGGAGTCGCTTGCGGCGCTTTATCAGGCAAACGTAGCCACTTCGTCTCTGTTCCTTTCAAACAACATACTCGTTGAAAACATTGGGGGTGCCCAGAGATCCGATATTTATATCGTTTTCGCCGCTTCTGTGAATGCGGCTTCGGATTACAATATCGTCGGTGCCTACAATACCACCTATAACTGGAACGTCAGAAACAACATAATCGGAACCCGTCCCGCCCTCATGCCTGATCCGCAATACGGGATTGTCGACAACTTGAATCTTGATTTCACCTCCGGACTCCAATATTATGGCGCCCTCACCAGGTCATACCGCGTCCTTAACTACAGTGTGGCCATGGGTTCGGCGCTTGTCCTCGATCCATCCAATCCGCTTTATTCTGGATTCTACAACCTGACCTCGGATCAGCGCGGAGTTGATCGCGGGAATCCCGGCGATGCGACAAACCGGGGCGCCTTCGAGAATCTGGACATCATATATGTAAAAAGCGCTTTCGACAGCGCTACGCCCCGCACCGGATTCGACTATGTCAGCTACGCCCCGCTCTGGGAAAGCAGCACATTTACGCTGCGTGAAGCTGTCAATCTGGCGGATGACGGCACAGGCATTTCATTCAAGGACGGCTGGAGAATCAACGGCACCATAGATCCTTTTACGGGTGCAAGGGTCACCAATGAACTTGACACCTATGGCAATCTGGTCATCAACCTTGTAAGTGAACTTGCCATTTCACGCAGTAATGTGCTGAACTTTAACCCGACGCCAAGCATCAGTGTGAACATAAGCCATGAAATCAACGGCGGTTTTTCCTGGTTTGACAAAGGCGGCACCATTCACGAAGGCGGCATAGCCCAGCTAAAAGCCGGAGCCAACAGCAGGATATTCAATATTAATTCCACAGCGAGCCTGCTGCCCACGGTTGCCATTGCCAATTTGACAGTATCCGGAGGCAATGTGGTCGGCAACGGAGGCGGCATATACGCTGACGCCAATCTCGTGCTTGACAATGTTACAGTCAAATCCTGTGTGGCAAAGGCAAGTGCCATGAACAACGACGGGTTCGGAGGCGGAATTTACTCTGCGGAAGGCACACTTGTCATAATCAACTCCATGATCGGCGGCAATACCGCAGCATCTGCGAACAGTGCAGTGATGGGGGGTGGGATTTACTCGGCATCATTCAATACTTCAGGCGCCTATGTGCTGGACATCAGCAGCAGCTCGATCCTGAACAATATCGCCAGGAACTCCACAGCCACCGCAGGCGACGGCGGCGGCATATATCTCCAGGACGGCAACGCCTACATTGAATACAGCACGATAGGCATGAACAAGGCCGTGAGAGACGGCGGCGGCATCATTGTCCAGGCTTCAGGCGATCTGTTCATGTTCAACTGCACAGTTTCCAACAACTCGGCCGGAAGAAACGGCGGCGGAATATCCTTCTACTCAAACAACACCCTCGCCCTGGATTTTGCCACTGTCGCCAACAACCAGTCCGGCTGGACCATCTACGGAGGCGCCTCAGCCTATTCATACGCATACGGCGGAGGCATCTACATGAACGACGGGACGCTTGCCCTGTCCAATTCCATCCTCGCCCAGAACTACCGCGGAAGGTCGACTGTAGCATCTCCATTCCACGATGACCTCTACACGAACGCCAATGTGAACAATATCACCTACAGCGTCTACGGCACAACTGCCGGTACAGGCCCGATAACCGTTGACAACTTCAGTCTGCAGGTCACTGACTGGGCTGCGTTCAAGGGGAAACTTGATACAAAGCTCACTGAAAACGGCGGATTGACAATGACTGTCTATGCGTTTGACAGCCCGTACTTCCAGCTGCAGCTTATCGGAGGAGAAGGGTATGATCAGACTCACCTTGAAAACTTCACCAACAGGATCACTTCAGGTGCATACGAGAATTCCGTCGGCAAGACTCTTTACTACGTAAGCGGCAATATTGGAATGGGCCGGGACGGTGGCTCAATCTGGGTCAGCGCCAACAGTCCTCTTCTATTTATAGCCGAATCTGACGGAGTGCTCAATGCGGCGGACACAGTTTTCGCATTCGACGAGTCGTATTACAACCCTCTGCTGTTTGGCAAGGCGAACCTCAACAATAGCTGGACATTGCACGCGAACACAGTCAATAATCCAAATTCGCGGATCGAGCTTCAGAACAGCGGCTGGCTTACTATAAACCCAGGTGCAGTTCTGACAGGAAGCATGATTGTGAAAGACTCGTCAACACTTGAGTTGGCGACTCCCTGGACAAGCAACATCAATCTGAAGGTTGACCATGTGTCAGGCGTCAGCAACACTACGGTGATCTATGATTCCGTGGTTACGGCCTCGACGAATCCTGAAGAGCGGCCCAACTGGTTCATTCAGACAATAATCACTCAGGAGACGGTTACAAACGGTGCAATAAAGACCGCTGTTGAATATGACAACCTCATCCTCACTGGCAATCTCGTTGCCGCCAACCTTGTACCGCCGTTGAACACCAAGTATGCGTACAGCCCGCTGAATGTGCACGGGGATTTGATTGTCGGAACCATAACCGGCGGTTCCTCCGGGGATTTACATGACAATGTGACCCTGACTGTTTATTCCGATCTGAACATCAATCCCGACTCAGGCTCGCACGTATTTAGCAACTACGGGAAGATTACGGTTTCAAAAGACCTTGCAATCATCGTAAATCCGCTCGCCGACCTTACCATGGGCGCTGGCGGTACGGTCACTGTCTCCGGGAAAACCACCGTTGATGGCACCGTAACAATGGCAGGTATCTCCATCTTGTCGAAAACTGTAAACCTGGATAACGCCTACATCATTGCCACCGGAACCAAAAACTTCATCGGCATGAGTGCGCAATCCCTGATCCTGACGGATGATTTCACGAGCAGCTCACCGGCTGAATTGATGTTGGGGCTTGACCGCCTTACAATAGACTCGTTCAGCCGCCTGAAATTCATTTCTGGAGGCACGGTGTCAACCGTAGTCACAACTCCGGCGGATAACATCGATGGAACATTGGCCCTTTCAGGCAAAATCAGCCTCGACAACAGTTTCTCCAATATCGTGAAAGACACAGCCGCCCTTGAGCTGAGCGGAACCGTCAAGATCATGGATGCGAATATCGGAATGGACAACAGCCTGTTCCTATCCGGAAATATCTCGGTGGACAAGAGTGTGGCCGGAGACATAACAATAACGTCTAACGTAGGAAGTGTGTCTGTCGGCAGCGATGTCACCGCAGATTCAAAATTCACAGGCAACGGCAAAAGCAATCTGATTATCGTCGCCAACAATGATGCTTATGTCGGCAGCATATACTCCGTCGTCGACCTTTCGGTTACAGCATACACCGGGGACGTCCACCTGCTGAATTCGATTACAGTTTCTGGAAACATATACTTTGAAACCATTGATATCGGCAAGAACATCCTGGTGCACAAGGCGTTCGCAACCGATGCAGCCAAGAATATAAACACGACTCCTACGCCGATCACGGTAACTGCCGGTAAAAACGGTACAATCAACGCGTCTGAAAACTCCGGATACGCCGCATTCGACGAGGACGGCGACGGTATAGGCGACGGAAGCGAACTGCGCCTCTCAGCTGGTAGCACCACTGGAACCAACAACATCAACACCGTCAGCCTGAACAGGTCTTTAACACTCCTCAAGGGAATATATGTGTCTGACGGAATAAACATGACCGAAAGCGGATCCTTCATCAATGCCGGAACATTCGACAATCCAACTTCCAATATAACTCTCGTGAACGGCTCGCTTTCAAACTCCAATATCATGAACGCAGCTTCAATCGTATTCACCGGCACAGGCTCACTGATAAACTCCAAGACCCTGAACGCCGATGCCATCTCCATGTACGGTGGAGCCGTTACAAATACGGGTGCCTTTGGGGTGACGGACATGACGCTCACCGGCTCCGGTGCATTGAACAATAATGCAGGAAGCATGACGGTCAGCAATCTCACAATGGAAACCGGAATCTTCACAAACAAGGCTGCCTTCACCGCCGATAATGGCGTTTTTTTCACCAATGCCGGCAAAATCAACAACTCTTCAACATTGTCAAGCGGCGTTATCAACCTTTCCGGAGCAACTTTGAATAACCTGTCATCAGGTTCAACCGTGGTCAACGAAATCACGATAACAGACAATGGCTCCCTATTTAACGCAGGCAAGATGCTAAATGCGGTTATAATCACAATAACCGGCAACGGCTCCCTTGTTAATACGGGCACGCTTGTCAATGCCGACACCATAATTACATTCCAGGATTCCGCATCCTTGACCAACACGAAGACAATGACGGTCAACTCCATCATATTCTCCGGGAGCGGCTCCTTGAACAACAACGGAGGCGTCCTCTCTGCGAACAGCATTGACCTTGAAACCGGAAACCTCAACAATAAGGCCGTATTGAATTTTAATGCGACAGTTGTCAACATCAGCTCTGGAAACATGGTCAACACTGGCACGGTGAAGGATTTAGGCGGTTCATTCATCACCCTCCTCGCAGGTGATCTCACAAACAAGGGTTCCCTTACTATCGGCACCATCTACATGGTTGCGGACGATCTTGTCAGCAGTGGCACCTTGACTGTGAAAGACTCCCTCATACTGAACGAGGTGAACCTGACTCTTTCAGGCACCGCAAAAGTGGCCTCCCTTGAATTGGTCAAGGATTCAGTGCTCTTACAGGGCAAGATGACAGTCCAGGACTTCTATTTCGGAACCCGTTACGATGATTTCAAGGGCACGCACCTTTCATTGCAGTTGAATACCGGAACTTCACTCGAAATAAACGGCGTAATACACAATTCCGCCCCAGACCCTGTCTTCAACAACCATTACTTCATCACCCAGGGCAATTCCAAGGTATGGGTGAAACCGGGCGCTATGGGTACCCCGGTTTCCGTCTTCCTCACTGACAATATTGCCAATGATGTCACTCAGATCGACCTCTCATCCAGCACCACCGCCGCCAGCAAGCTCGTAGGCCTCGGCACTTTCAACAGCGTGACAACCAATGGCAAGTACAATGGTCCCCCGACAGTCAATACGGACATTGTCAACAGGACTTGGACCATCACCAGAATGGATGCGTCCAAATTGACATCAACGTTCCATTGGACAGTTCCTGAAGAGGGAATTACGTTCAACTCCGGATCTGCCAACCTGTATCTGAATACCGGCACCGGTGCCGGTACCATCTGGAGCCAGGTGACTGGTTTAGAGACAAGGCATCCCTTGGACTATACCAATACCAATATTACTAAAAGCGGTTCTTATGTGATTGGTAATTCCACTATTGCGATGAGTGACAGTTCCTCGCTGGGGGCACAGTTGGACGAGTTGAAGGAAAAATTCATTGATGCGATGTTCGGAACAAGGGAAGACATCGTAGAGCAGCAGCAGATTGCCGAAGCACTGGAAAGATCGGCGATGGAGGACATGTTCAGCCAGATGGCGAACCGCGGAAATCTGATGGAGCGCAATAAACTTTTCAAGACAGACGTTGATCTTGGGTTGGAGGCATTGCTTTCTGTCTGAGATTTTTTCCTGGGACAGGCATTCCATAGAATGAATCGGTGAATCGGAGAGGTACGAAGAAGACTGACGACGGCGAACGCCGTCCCGGGAGTGCGCAGACGAAGTCTGCGCTCGAGCGGTGACTCTGTCACCGCACTCCGGGGAATGCTTCCGCATTCGTAACAAGCACATAAACAAGGAATAAACTTTTTTAAGCAAAGCCAATGGAGGGCGGGTTTTCCTACCCGCCATTTGAATTAAAACTTGGCGGGTAGGAAAACCCGCCCTCCATTAAATTTGGAGTTTTGCATTTAATGTAGGTTAGTGGTTATAATTGTATTAATTTTTTCGTGTGTTTCATGTGTTTTGTGGTGAAAAAAGGCTTTTTGAGGTTTAGCTTATATATCCTTTGAATCGAAAATTCTGCGAATTTCGCAGTATTTAAATATATAGATATTTTTTCCTGTTTCAGGAAAAATAAAAAGATAGTGGTGGTTAAAAACAAGAGGGTGTAAACATGTATCAACTTGAAGAACGTATTTTATTTGACGGTGCTGCTGCAGTAGATCTTGCGGTTGCCCAGCAGGAACAACAGGCTCAGGACGCCCAGGCGCAAGCCCAGGCCGATGCAGCAGTCCAGGCTGCCGCAACCGCAACATCCGGAGAGCAAACACAAACCCAGAACCCGCATGAGGCGACACCGGCTATTCCTGCAGACACCACCTCCTCCGTCCCCACCTCGGACATAGCCAACGCAGACAACACATCCGCCTCTCTTTCCGCCCCTATAGACGCATCAAACCCAGGCCAGCCCGCAGACACCCACCACGTCAACGTCCTAGTAGTTTCCGACTCCCTTGAAAATGCCGATGAACTCTTCAAGAGCGCAAATTCCGACACCATCGTCGTCCGCTACAATGAAAAGACCACGACCGGCGCCGAACTCCTCCAGGAAATCACAGATTCACTTAACGGCGAAAAAGCCGACAGCATCGGATTCGTGACAGATAAGGCGCATGACGGCGCAGTCAAGATCTTCGCCGATGGCGACACTTCCGAGAATACACTTTCTACTGAAACTCAACAGAAATTCTGGAACGGAGTTGAAGGTTTACTGTCCGAGAACGGCAAAGTAAACATTTTCGCTTCCGACCTCGCTTCAACTGAAACCGGCCGCCATCTCGTTGACTCCCTTTCACAGATCACGAACCACCAGGTCGCCGCGAGCACGGATGTCACCGGTGATGCTGATGCAAAAGGAAACTGGGAGCTCGAATATGTCGCCAAGGGCACTGGCTCCGTTGACCTGATCGAGGAATATTTCAACCGCGAAACCATCCAGGGTTTCGACCACCGCATAGAGAATCCGACAGAGATAGCATTCATTGATTCGTCTGTCAGGGACGTTGACACCATTCTCAAAGGAATCGGAGACCAGGCGGAAATCGTATATCTGAGCAAAGATCACGCATTCGAACAGATCACATCTTATTTGCAGGGACGCTCCGATGTGGACGCAGTACATATTGTATCTGAAGGAATGTCCAATGAATTCTACCTCGGCAATGAAACAGTAAATTCTGAATTCATATCTGCGCATCGCAATGAACTGGCCACATGGGGAAAGGCCATTGCGGCTGATGGAGATATCCATATCTATGGTTGTAATGTTGCCCAGGATCAGATAGGCAAAGACCTTGTCAATCAGATTTCCGTAATAACCGGAGCAGATGTGGCCGCATCAATAGACCGCACTGGTATTGGCGGCAACTGGAATCTCGAGTTTACTGTCGGTGAAATCCAGACCGCAGGCTTTGTGATCGGTGATTACCATCACAACCTTGCAACTATAACAGTCAATAGTCTTCTTGATCCGGTTGATCCGGCTCCATTAACTACAACTCTTCGCCAAGCAATTACTGTAGCAGGTGTTGGAGATACTATCAGTTTTAGCGTATCTGGAAACATAGTGCTTTCAGCTTCTCTTTCGATCATTGGTAAAGATATTATTATTGATGGTGTTGGTCAAACAATAACAATTGATGGTGGCAATACATATTCAGTTTTAATAAACACATCCACAGTAACCTTAGATAATATAAGTATTACGAGAGGTTCTTCTGTAAATGGCGGTGGTATTAATATTTCAGCTGGAAGCGTCGTTACAATAGGTGCAGGGGTTTTGGTTTCGAACAGTGCGGCCACAACCAATGGTGGTGGTATTTATAATGCAGGAACTTTGACTTTTTCAGGAACAGTCAGTTCGAGCTCTGCTATCAGTGGTGGCGGAATTTATAACAATGGAACTTTGAATTATTCAGGAACAGCTAATTCAAATACTGCTACCAGTGGTGGCGGAATTTATAACAATGGAACTTTGAATTATCTTTCAGGAACAGTTGGTTTAAACTCTGCAGCCAATGGCGGCGGTATTTATAATGCCGCAACAAGGATAATGGACGTTACTGGCTCAGGTTCTGTCAGTACCAACACTGCAAGTACAAGCGGTGGCGGAATTTATAATGCTGGAATAATGAATGGCCTATGGACAGGTGCCGTCAACAATAATGCTGCTACCGGCAATGGTGGCGGTATTTATAACACTGGAACTATGACTTTTAGCGCAGGTTCCACAGCTTCCATCCACCATAACAACAGTGCAGCCGATGGAGGCGGAATTTATAACGCTGGATCAATTAATGGTACTTGGACAGGTTCTATCCTCAGCAACAATGCAACCGATGGCGGCGGTATTTACAACAGTAACACGGGCTCCTTGGCTATCACCGGTGTGTCTATTAATGGTAATAATGCTACTACCGGAAATGGGGGTGGAATCTACAGTAATAATGGAACCGTAGCATTGGCGAATGTGTCTGTTGATGCCAATCATGCCACCGGCAATGGTGGAGGAATTTATATCAATGATACAGTTCCCAATACCTTGACCATTACAGGCTCCTGTACATCCAACATCGCCGGGAGCGGTGGAGGTATATACTTTGATGGCACCGGCACCACGTTGTTAAATAGCTCAATTGTAGCTGCCTCTGTGCTAGATGTCGGCATTAATGGCAATCTAAAGATGAATAACAGTACTTTTGATGGCATTTCTACGATTATTGCCGGCACTGGTGTTGGTAATGTAATAACAATGAGCAACCTCAGTAATATCAACAGCGATACAACAGTAGCTGTCAGCATTATTGCCGGCGGCATGTCAATGAACACCGGTAGTCAAATCAACAGCGATTTTTCATCCACAACTATTTCTGTTTCCTCTGGCACCATTGCAATGAGCGGAGCCAGTAAAATCAACAGTGCTACGGCACTTGATCTTGTCGCTGGAGCACTGTCAATAACCGACAGTACAGTGAAAAGCCTTACAACAATAACTGTCAACGTTACCGGTGGCATTACAATGGACGGCACCGGCAATATCAACAGTAATTTGGCATTGATACTTAACGCTGGAACGCTGACCATGAACAACACCAGTGTGATTGACGGTATTTCTTCAAGTGTAACTATCACCGTTACCAGCATGACAATGAACACCGACAGTCAAATCAACAGCAACTTGGCATTTGTCCTTAACGCTGGCACCCTGACCATGAACAGCAACAGTGAGATCAACGGTGTTGCTTCGAGTGTAGCTATCACGGTTACAGGTGTCATGTCAATGAACGGTACCAGTCAAGTCAACAGCGCCTCGACTTTTGACCTTAGCGCTGGAACTCTGACAATGAACGACACCAGCCAAATCAACAGTGATTCAACAGCGAATTTCACAGTTACCGGTGTCATGACAATGAACACTGGCAGCGCAATCCACAGTACGGCGGCATTTGTTCTTAGCGCTGGAACGTTTACAATGAACGGCACCAGCCAAATCAACAGTGATTCAACAGCGGATTTCACGGTTGCGGGCGCCGGAGTAATGACAATGAACGGCAGCAGCCAAATCAACAGTGCCTCGGCATTTGTCCTGGGAGCTGGCACGCTGGCAATGAACAGCAGCAGCCATATCAACAGCGTTTCTTCAAGCGTTGCCATCACCGTTACCACCATGACAATGGTTGGCGGCAGAATCGACAGCACTTTGACAACAAATATCTCCGTTTCCGGCATAATGACAATGACCGGTGGCATAATCCACAGCACCACGGCGCTTGTCGTAGGCGCTGGCACGCTGACAATGAATACCGGCAGTCAAATCAACAGTGATTCAACGGCGAATGTCACAGTTGCAGGCGCCGGAGTAATGACAATGAACGGCACCAGCCACTTCAGCAGTGAATTGGAATTTGTCCTTAGTGCTGGCACACTGGCAATGAACGGTACCAGCCAGCTCAACAGTGTTTCTTCAAGCGTTGCCATCACCGTCACCACCATGACAATGATCGGTGGCACAATCAACAGTTTTACTACCGCTAATATAACTGTTGCCGGCAACATTTTAATGACCGGAGGGGCAATCTCCAGTGGTACAACCACAAATATAACCGTTACCGGTACAATTGGGATGAACGCCAGCACTATCGACGCTGTCACAGATGTGGATGTCACAGTTATCGGTGCCTATCTGGATATGGATGGAAGCTATATCATATCTGGTGCGCTCAATACTGCAACCATTTCCGTTGTCAACGGCTATCTTGATATGACCAACGGTAGTTTAATCCTAATGGTTGACACCGTAACCGCCCAGAGGGTTCAAATGGATTCGAGCACGATCACCGGCAATGGCACCGCAAGTATTACGGTGACAGGTGATGTCTCGGCCGTCGACTTTGCGATGGTGCGCAGTACGATCAGCGGAGTTACAGTAGTAGGTGTAACAGGCAATATGACGATGGATCCTATTGGGCTCAACGCCAGCACTATCAGCAGTGCCTCGACATTGGCCATCACGGTTTCAGGATATATGGAAATGGCCGGAAGCGATATCATTGCCACTACAGACGTAGATGTCACAGTTAACGGTGCCTATCTTGATATGAATGACAGCTCGATTAGATCTGGTGCGCTCAATACTGCAACCATTTCCGTTGTCAACGGCTATCTTGATATGACCAATGGTAGTTTAATCCGAATGGTTGACACCGTAACCGCCCAGAGGATTCAAATGGATTCGAGTACGATAACTGGCAATGGCACCGGAAGTATTACGGTGACAGGTGATATCTCACTCGTCGACTTGGCGATGGACGGCAGTTCAATCAGCGGAGTTACAGTGGTTGGTGTCACAGGCAATATGACGATGTCCGGCGGAAGCGCAATCAGTAGTGCTACAGGCTTAGCTGTCACTGTTACTGGCAGCTATCTGGATATGGATGCCAGCTCGATTAGTTCTGGCGCACTCCATGCTGCAACTATTTCCGTTGTCAACGGCTATCTAAACATGACCAGCGGCAGCTCAATTCAAAGGGTTGACACCGTAACCGCCCAGAGGGTTCAAATGGATTCGAGCACGATCACCGGCAATGGCACCGGAAGTATTACGGTGACAGGTGATGTCTCGGCCGTCGACTTGGCGATGGACGGCAGTTCAATCAGCGGAGTTACAGTAGTAGATGTCACAGGCAATATGACGATGTCCGGCGGAAGCGCAATCAGTAGTGCTACAGGCTTAGCTGTCACTGTTACTGGCAGCTATCTGGATATGGATGCCAGCTCGATTAGTTCTGGCGCACTCCATACTGTAACTATTTCCGTTGTCAACGGCTATCTGCAAATGAGCGGCGGCAGCTCAATTCAAAGAGTTGACACCGTAACCGCCCAGAGGATTCAAATGGATTCGAGCTCGATCACCGGCAACGGCACCGGAACTATTACAGTCACTGGGGATGTTTCAGCAATCGACATGGATATGCTGAACAGCACAATCTCAGAAGTTTCAACTATCAATGTCACAGGCAATATGTCAATGAATGCAAGCTTTATACTTGACAATGCCATAACTATCTCAGTAACCGGCAAACTGACAATGACCAGCGGTAGCAACATTGACACTATCGTAACCATTACTGCCGGAAGCATTGATATGAGCGGCAGCTCGATCAACGGCACTGGCACTGCAAGTATTATAGTCACTGGTGATGCCTCGGCAATTGACATGATTATGCTGAACAGCGCAATCACCGAGGTTTCAAGTTTCAATGTCACAGGCAATATGTCAATGGATGGAAGCACAATTGAAGACAATGCCATAACTGTCTTAGTGACCGGCAACCTGGCAATGACCATGAATAGCAGTATTGACACTGTCATATCCGTTACTGCCGGCAGCATTAACATGACTGGCGTAAGTGAAATCATTGGCAGTGGCTCCGCCAGCATTACCACCACCGTCGGAGACCTGATAATGGTGAACAGCTTAATTGACGGAGTGGGAAGTGTCACCGTCGCAGCCAATCTGAGTATGGATAACAGCAATATTTACGGCGCTTCAATAGTTGTTACTGTAACCAACGCTCTGACGATGGTCAACAACAGCAGCATCCAATTTATCAGCGCCCTTACTGCCGGCAGCATTGATATGACCGACAGTACGATTATCACCGTCAATCTTCCCACGACCATTACTGTCACCTCCGGCGACCTGGAAATGTATGCAAGCGATATTCTTGGCTTCTACATAACAATTGACGTCCAAAATGGCGATCTGATTATGATTGGTAACGACGCGGCCGATATCAGCTTGATTGAAGTTGCCGAATCCGTCACGGCGGTAAATATTCAGATGATTTACAGTGAAATTCATGGCAGAGATAAAGCTCTCATAATATTCCCATCTGAAGAGCTGGTTATAACTGCAAGCGGTTATACGGAGATGTTCGCCAGCAAAATCACCAATTCCAGATCTGTCACCGTCGGCGAGTACTTGGAAATGGAATACAGTTTCATTAACGATCCATTTGTCAGCAGCGTCCCGATCGTTAATGTGACTGTCACTGCTTACGATATAAAAATGACTTTCAGCGAAATCAACAGCAATGCTGATCTGGATGTGACTGTTAATGGCAATTTTGGGAATCTGGACATGCAGTCATCCAGTTCAATAAACGTTGACAGGAACCTCTACACAACAACTGTGAATGTTGACCATGGCTATCTGAAAATGCTCACCAACTGTGCAATACTCGGTATTGATACCCTTAATGCCAACTACGTGGAAATGAATGCGAGCTCAATTAATGCCACACAGCAGGCTATAGCCGCCAAAAGCATTAATACCAGGTTAGACCCGGTGACCCATTTGGACTACCTGAAAATGATAGGCAGCTCAATTGACGGCGTTACGGGAATTGCAGTCGCGGGCGACATGACCATGACAGAACTTGCAGGCACGCCAAGCACAATTACAGGAGACTTGGCATTAACCCTCACTGTTGGTGGAAATATCGGAATGACCACCGGAAGTCTGATTGATATTAATTCAGGCATATCAATCGACGCCACAGGCTTCATGTTCATGAATGACAGTACAATAGATGGAACTGCCGTTACCGTCAGAGTCGGCGGTTATCTCACGATGGGCAACTCCAGTAGCATCCAGCTGGCCAGAAGTATCATTGTCACAGGTGATATGACCATGGATTCCAGTACAATTACTGCAAATGATGTATTGATTGTCAGAGCCGGAAGCCTGTCAATGACCGATAGCGCAATCACCAATACTTCAAGCATAGCCATCACCCTTAACGGAGTCAACGGTGACTTGACGCTTGGGCACAGCACAATTACCGGATCTGCGGTGACAATTTCCGGAACTGGCGACATGCTGATGACGGGTACCAGCACAATCCAGCTGGCCACGAGCATCATTGTCACAGGCGATATGACCATGGATCCCAACAGCACAATCACTGCAAATGCGGCATTGACCGTCACTGCCGGAAGCCTGTCAATGACCGATAGCGCAATCACCAATACTTCCACCATAGCCATCACCCTTAACGGAGTCAACGGTGACTTGACAGTTGGGCACAGCACAATTACTGGTTCTGCGGTGACAATCTCCGGAACCGGTGGGATGCTGATGACGGGTACGAGCACAATCCAATTTGCCACGAGCATCATTGTCGTAGGCGATATGACCATGGATCCCAACAGCACAATTAATGCAAATACGGCATTGATTGTCAGAGCCGGAAGCCTGTCGATGAATAGCAGTTCAATCAACAATAGCACTTCCAACATAGCCATCACCCTTAACGGAGTCAACGGTGACTTGACGGTTGCGCACAGCACAATTACCGGATCTTCGGTGACAATTTCCGGAACCGGTGGGATGCTGATGACAGGTACGAGCACAATCCAATTCGCCACAAGCATCATTGTCGTAGGCGATATGACCATGGATCCCAACAGCATAATCACTGCAAATGCGGCATTGGTCGTGACAGCCGGAAGCCTGTCGATGGATAACAGTTCGATAGTCAATAGCAACTCCGTAGCCATCACTCTTAACGGCGTTAACGGTGACTTGACGGTTGCGCACAGCACAATTACCGGAACTGCGATAACCATTTCCGCAACTGGCGACATGCTGATGACAGGTACGAGCGCAATCCAATTTGCCACAAGCATCATTGTCGCAGGCGATATGACCATGGAGCCCAACAGCACTATCACTGCAAATGCGGCATTGGTCGTGAGAGCCGGAAGCCTGTCGATGGATAGCAGCACGATTGTCAGCTCTTCCACAATAGCCATCACTGTCACTGCCGGTGATATGACTATGAATGCAAGCTCAATCGACGGAACAGCCACAACCGTCTCAGTGAACGGTGACTTGACATTGAACAACAACAGTTGGATAAGGGTTGTCACAAGTCTTTCTGCCGACAACATAACACTGAACGGGGGCAGTTATATTATAACCACCTCTGGATTGACAATCACAGCCAGCGGCAATCTGGACATGGATAACGCAACAATCACCGGCACCGACATAACGCTTAATATTTCAGGTTATCTGAGAATGATCAACAGCAGTTCCATTCAGACTGCCGCACATGTCACGGCCGCCAGCATTGAGATGAACCGGAGTTTTATTACCGGCAATGGCACTGCAACCTTTGATACTACGGCAGGCGACCTGCTGATGACAGGCAGCTCAATCACCGGAACTGTAAGGGTGACAGTCAAAGGCAATCTGACAATGCTCTCCATAGCCGGAGCGCCGATCACCCCCAGTACAATCTCCGGAAATGATATAGCTATAAGCGCAACGGGATTCATGCTGATGGACAACAGTTCAATCACCAGCGCCAAGAGTGTCAGTGTCACGGGAAATTTGACGATGACGACCAGCTCGATCTCCGCCACATCGGCATTCACGCTCAGTTCCGGAACCTTGTCAATGACGGCCAGCACAATCATCAACAATCTTTCTACCATAGCCGCCACTGTAAATGGCAATATGACAATGGATGGCAGCACAATCAGCGGCACCAATACGACTGTAACTGTCTCCGGCAATATGAGGATGCTCAACGCCAGCAGAGTTGAGACAGCCACACGTGTCACTGCGGGCGGCCTTGAAATGAACCAAAGTGCAATCATCGGCAGTGGTTCCGCCGCTATAAGTGTCACCACAGGCGACCTGCTGATGACCGGCAGCGCAATCAGCGGAGCTTCAAGTGTCACTGTTGCAGGCGACATGGCAATGCTGGCGATTGCAGGCGCCCCGGACATTATGAGCACGATTACCGGTGGTGCCTCGCTGGCAATCACCGTGGGCGACAATCTGGATATGAATCATAGCTCAATCACCGCCATAAATACAACCTTCACTGTCGGCGGCATTATGACCATGAACAACCTCAGCACTGTTCAGACCGCCACAAGTGTCACTGTCGGCGGCCTTGTAATGAATAACAGCACAATTACCGGCAATGCGGCAGTTATCAATGTCACCGTAGGCGACCTGCTGATGACAGCCAGCACAATCACCGGGGCTTCAAGTGTCACTGTCGCAGGCGATATGACAATGAACACTGTCAGCACTATCAGCGGTACCTCGGCATTGACCGTCACTGTTACCGGCAGCCTGAGCATGAATGGAAGCACGATTGACGGCCCAACCACAACCATCATTGTCACAGGTGATATCTCAATGCTCAACATCAGCACGATTCTAACCGCCATAAACGTGTCAGGGACTAATATTACAATTGACAGCAGCACCATCACCGGCAGTTCGGCGGTGATCACGGCGAGAGGCTTCATGCAGATGACTAACGGTATAATTGACTCTGCATTAAGTGTGACTGTCACAGGAAACATGACAATTACTGGCAGCTTCCTCAACAGCAATTCGACCCTTGCCTTGACCACCGGGACACTGGCTCTGGACGGCAGCAGCGAAATAAACAGCGATTGGACATTAACAGCCAATATAAACGGCAACTTGACCATGGATGGGGCGAGCGGAATCAGCGGTTCCTTCACAACCGTTGCGGTCACAGGAGATATCACAATGAGAGGTGGCAGCCTGATCGAAATTGCCACATCAGTGTCAGCGGTCAATATTACTATGACCAACAGCACCATCACCGGCGAGGATACAGCCATCGTGGCGACCGGCAACCTTATTATGACTGGAAGCACAGTTACTCTTGCCGCACGTGTCACTGTCTCAGGAGCTATGACAATGACGAACAGTCATATAACCAGTGACTCGTCGTTCACGCTCATTTCTGGAACACTCTCCATGATCAACAGCACAATCATCAACGAAAACTTCACAATAATCGCCTTTGTAAATGGCGACATATCGATGAATGGCAGCACAATCAACGGCACAGCCACAAGTATTTTCGTCGGGGGCAATCTCTCAATGAGCACCGGAAGCATCATTGAAACAGCCATAAGCGTAATGGCAGTCGATATTACAATGACCAACAGCACAATCACTGGAGATCATGCAGTCATAAGGGCGGCCGGCAACCTTCTGATGACTGACAGCAGCACAATCACGAGCGCCAGAAGTTTCACTGTCACAGGGGCTATGACAATGACGGACAGCGATATCACCAGCGTCTCGGCATTTACGCTCAGCGCCGCAACATTGTCAATGACCGGCAGCACAATCATCAACAGCGCTTCAACAGTAAGCGTCACCGTCATTGGTGACATTGTTATGACCGGCAGCGAAATCAACAGCGTATTGGCATTCACACTCAATTCCGCAACACTGACAATGACTGGCAGCGAAATCAACAGTGGTGCAACCGTATCCGCAAACGTCACCGGCAACCTGGCAATGGACGGAACCAGGATTACCGGCACTGCCATAACAATCACAGTTGGCGGCGCGATGACTATGGATGGAGGAAGCTGGATTTACGGCACTGCCCCGGTAACCGTCACCATTAACGGCGACCTGACGATGACCAACAGCATAATCCAGAGTGATTCAACCACAACCGTCACCGTCGGGGGTTCCTTGGCGATGAACAATAGCTTGATCATCGGACACCCTGTTATCATCAACGTAGCCGTAACTATAAGCATTGTCGGAACCGTGGATCTTGAGGATACGACTATAAGCGTGGCAAACGGGAACACTCTCACCATAGGCGATGCGAACGGAACAGTGACCACGGTGACTATGAACGGAAATGTAACCCTCGGCTCCGCCACAAACGTAGTTGAATTCAAAAACAACGTATACATCGTAGTGAACGGCTTGAACAACCAGCTCATAACCAGGGAATTGATAGTGAACGACTGGCTGGTCGGGACAATCAGTGTAAACGGCAACAGCGCGTTTAAAATTGACATCGGGGCGCAGGCGCTGTCCCTGACAGACAGTTTCACAAGCAGCACTGCTGCGGAGCTGACGCTTGGACTTGACCGCTTGTTCATAGGAATTGACGGCCGCCTTGAAATGAGAACATCGGGAACGATAACTGTAAATGCACCGACTCAGGCCGATGCAATCTTAGGGACTTTCGCCCTGTACGGTAAAATAAAATTCGGAAGCAATGATTTCTTCATCACTCTGATACAGCCTGCCACGCTTGAGCTTGGAGGCACCATTTCAATCATGAAGGATGCTGTGGGAATCGGCAGCACCATTTCAATGGCTAACAACTTGGAAATTGTCGGGAAGATAACGGTCAACAGTACCGTGACCGGAAATATTTCAATCACTTCCACGGAAGGAAGCGTCATTATCGGAAGCGATGTCACAGCCGACGCCCAATTCACAGGGAATGCGAAGAACCTGACGATCAGCGCCTATACTGATGCCTCCGTGGGCAATCTCTCCAGCATTAAAGACCTGTATGTGACATCGGAGACCGGAGACATCCACCTCTTGAATTCAATTGCCGCCACCGGCAACATAATCTTCGCAACGCCTTCCGCGAGCCCCGTCTTGGCCAAAGGTGTTCTGGTGCACAAGGCGTTCGCGACCGATGCGGACAAGAACGGGGGCAACCCGCCTAGCCGTATCATAGTCACCGCCGGAAGCGCTGGCACGATCAACACTTCAGCTTCGGGACAAGGATACTCCGCTTATCTCGGCGACGGAAGTGAACTGCAGATGTATGCTGGAAGCACCACCAAGAACAGTGACCTCAACATAGTAACCCTGAACAGGTCTTTCACCCTGCTGAAGGGCAAATTCATTTCAGACGGCATCACCCTCACTGGTACGACCGCTAACTTCTCAGTAATGAAAGACGCGAAAACAGTCACTGTCAGTGGCGACATCTCCCTCAATGGCGGAAACCTGTATAACAATCTTTCCACCCTCACCGTTACAGGCAATATTTTTATGGCCGGAGCTGCTCCGAACAGCGGCATATTGTCCAATACCGGAAACTTGATATTGAAAGGCGATCTTGGCATGACAGGCTTTGCGGCCTTCACCAATAACGGGACATTCAGCAATGTGGCCTCACATGTAAGCCTCGAAAAAGGCTTGCTGACAAACAACAAGACATTTAAGGCGGCTTCAATCCAATTTACCGGCACCGGTTCGCTGGCAAACAATTCTGTAATGAATATCGGAGATGCAATAACACTGGTCGGCGGTAATTTCACCAATTCGAAGACATTGACCTCCGGCAGTATCAACCTTGCGGGCGGATTCCTGTCTAATGCCGGGACTATGACAGTTGCGGGAGATGTAACGCTTACAGGAATCGGTTCATTAAGCAATAATTCGGGAACCTTTACGGCAAACGCCTTCAGCCTCGCGACTGGAAGCCTCACAAACAAGGCTGCATTGAATGCCAATTCCATCGACCTCTCCGGCGGCAATCTGAACAACTTCGGAACTTTGAAGGAAAGATCCGCTGGCCTGTCCAGTATCGCCCTTGTCGGAGGCACTTTCACCAATACGGGAACAGTGACGTCGTTTGACACACTCACCCTTGACGGCGCAAACCTCACGAGCGGCACCAAGGCCTTCAACCTTGCCACACTTGAGCTCAGGGGTGCAGGTACAAGGAGCTTGACAGTTTCCTCTCTCGGAATGACTGTAGGCACAGTGAACCTGGTGGAAGGCGATGCGAAAATCACTGGCGGTAAACTGACTGTCTCCGGTAATTTCAACTTTGATGCCGGTGCAGCTCATTATTTCCAGATTGGGAACAGTGCATCTTCAACTGCCACCCTCGAAATCAAGGGTTCAGTGGTAAACGGCGATGTCACACGCTTCTTCGTGACTCCCGGCAATAACAAGGTATGGGTCAAGCCCGGCACAGCGGGTGCCCCGGCTTCCTTCTTCCTCTCAGACAGTTTTGCAAATACCGCCACTCAAATTGACCTGTCGTCCAGCACCGCCACCGCCAGCAAGCTCGTAGGCCTAGGCACTTTCGAAACTGTGACGAGGAACGGCAAGTACAATGGCATCCCTACAAGTCATACTGACATTGTCAACAGGACTTGGACTGTGACCAGGACAACTTCTGACAAGGCAAGATTGACAACAACGTTCTTCTGGGATCCTGCTACAGAAATTGGCGCCACCTTTGACTGGGCTACGGCCAACTCATATATCAATCCGGGTTCAACCTGGAGTGCCGGTCCGGCCTCCTCATCTCTGAGTGCAGGCTCTTGGACAACGACCAATCTGATTGGCAGCGGTTCATATGCGATCGGTAATTCCCTTATCGCGATGAATGACAATTCAGTCCAGGAAATCCGCTTTGATCAGTTGAAGGAGGAATTCATCGACGCAGTTCTCGGAGCAAGGGAAGACCTCATAGAGCAGCAGCAGGTTGTCGAAGCACAGGAAAGATCGGCGATGGAGGATATGTTCAGCCAGATGGCAAGCCGTGGAAATCTGATGGAACGCAATAAATTGTTCAAGACCGACGTTGATCTAGGGTTGGAGGCATTGCTTTCTGTCTGATATTTTTTCCTGTTGCAGGAAAAAATGGCAAAGCAAGTTGGTTATGACTTAAAGAAATATCTTGATAATGTTGACAATATTGTAAAAAATATGGAAAAAGGAAAAGGGTCCAGATTTAAGTACGCAAAAGTCAAACATGCAAAAACAATTGTTTTTACAATCAGTGAATATTAATTTAATAGTATAGGAAATTGTATTTAAGCTCCCCCTGCGGGCTTGCCCCGCAGGAGGCAAAGATTGGGAGGCTAAAGGAATGCCTCTTAGCCTCCCAATCTTCCTTTCCCGCCAGGTAAACTGGCAGGGGAAGGTCAAACTGAGAAATCCCGGCGAAGCCGGTTAAGTCCAAAGATTAAATATATAGATATTTTTTCTTGTTTCAGGAAAAAATAAAAAGATAGTGGTGGAATAAAACAAGAGGGTGTAAACATGTATCAACTTGAAGAACGCATACTTTTTGACGGTGCCGCTGCGGTGGATCTTGCTGTTGCCCAGCAGGAACAGCAGGCTCAGGATACCCAGGCACAAGCCCAGGCCGATGCCGCAGCCCAGGCCGCCGCAACCGCCGCAACCGGAGATCAAACACAAACCCAGAACCCGCATGAAGCGACACCTGCCATTCCTGCAGATACCGAATCCTCCGTCCCCACCTCGGACACCGCATCGGCAGATCATAGCTCCGCTTCACTATCCGCACCTATGGACGCATCCAATCCCGGCCAGCCTGCAGACACCCACCACGTCAACGTCCTAGTAGTTTCCGACTCCCTTGAAAATGCCGATGAACTCTTCAAGAGCGCAAATTCCGACACCATCGTCGTCCGCTACAATGAAAAGACCACGACCGGCGCCGAACTCCTCCAGGAAATCACAGATTCACTTAACGGCGAAAAAGCCGACAGCATCGGGTTCGTGACAGACAAGGCGCATGATGGCGCAGTAAGTATTTTTTCCGATAGCGATACATCAACGCAATCCCTCTCAACTGAAACACAGAAGAATTTCTGGAACGGTGTCGAAGGTTTATTGTCCGAGAACGGCAAAGTAAATATTTTCGCCTCCGATCTGGCTTCCACTGAAAATGGCCGCCATCTCGTTGACTCCCTTTCCCAGATCACGAACCACCAGGTCGCCGCGAGCACCGATGTCACCGGTGATGCCGATGCAAAAGGAAACTGGGAGCTAGAATATGTCGCCAAGGGCACTGGCTCCGTTGACCTGATCGAGGAATATTTCAACCGTGAATCAATCCAGACCTTCGACCACCGCATTGAAAATCCGACAGAGATAGCGTTCATAGACGCATCGGTCAAGGATGCAGATACCATCGTCAGTCAACTCGACAAAGATATTGAAGTCGTATACTTGACGAAGGACAATGCATTCAACGACATCTCAAGCTACCTGAATGGACGCACTGACGTGGATTCCATCCACATTATTTCAGATGCCGACCATACCACGGGTGGATTCTTCCTCGGCAAAGAAATAGTCGACGCTGACTTCATAGCCTCCCACAGTGATGCCCTTGCGGACTGGGGTAAATCGATGTCCACAGATGGCGACATACATATTTATGGTTGCAATGTTGCTAAGGATCAGGTTGGCAAGGATCTTATCAGCCAGATTGCCTCAGCCACTGGCACAGACGTGGCCGCATCGACCGATATTACCGGACTTGCCGGCAACTGGAATCTCGAATACGCCATCGGAACGATAGAAACCCATGACTTCATCATCAACAACTACTATCACAACCTTAATACTCTCACCGTCAGACGTCTTGACGATTATATGGTTACAAATCCATATGGTGTTGATGATGGTAATCTTACGCTGCGCGAAGCCATTCTCATCGCGGTGAACGGCGATAATATCGTCTTTGCAGACTATACAATATTGCATTCGAAGACCAGTACTACTCCTGATCCCTTTGCTGATTGGCCGCTACCTGGCCACATATTTGTCGGCCCTGACATCTATCATACTGACGCTGGCGCAGTCAATCATGCTGGCGGATATGCGTTCGGAGCAACAACTATTGCTGTCACCGGTTTTGACGGCAAGATATCAGTCGGAAGCTATATTACGTTCGCCGGGGATCAGAATTCCTATAAAGTTAAAAGCGTAAATGTCGGTGCAATCACTACATCAATAACCTTGAGCACCGGTCTTTTGAATGCCACAGCTGATCAAACAGTCATTACAGGTATTGTCAATGGCCTGGTTGACACTATTACAATAAAAGCGAACGTCACTATTGATGGGACTATTGTCACGCCTACCTGGACGGATGCTGCCGCTGTAGTTCACCCTGAAGCAAAAAGTCCTGTGATTCTCGATGCCAGGAGCAGCTTCCGTGGAATCTACATAGACTCCCATATGAATGCCGATCAGACTGGCATATCTTTAAGCAACATGGTGGTTACTAACGGAGTTTCGCTTTCAATGGATCTTGCATCGCCGGCCGGTGGCAATGGCGGCGGTATTTACATTTCAGGCATAAGTGCCGTTACAATGACTATTACTGTGTCAAACAGTGAAGCCACCTATGGCGGCGGCATTTACAATGCAGGGGTTTTGACAATGAACGGGAAGGTCTTTGGAAATACTGCAGATGACGGTTCAGGCGTTGGCAATGGCGGCGGTATTTACAATGTCGGTTTATTGACGAGTTCTGCTGGGAATATCTATAACAATTCAGCAGTTGAGCATGGCGGCGGTATTTATAATGACGGAACTATGGATCTTGCCGGAACAGGACCCCAAAGTACGGTGAATGTCGGCTGTTACAGAGATGGAATCTTTCTCAAAAGTGGGCCTAATTCTGCCGGTGGCAATGGCGGCGGTATTTACAGTAATAACGGCAATCTGTCCATGGAATATGTGAATATACGCAACAATAATGCTTCAGGAAACGGTGGCGGTCTGTACATATTTTCAAATTATGAACAGTCCGAAGTAATTCATTTCACTTTTGTAGATTTAATTAACAATTATGCTGGCATTGACGGTGGTGGACTTTTTTTCACAAATGGTAATTCCGTTTCAGTCAATAATGTCTTTGAATTGGAATGGAGCGTAATTTCCAGCAACATCGCTGAAGGCAATGGTGGAGGTCTCTGTTTCTTCAATAATGCGGGCAATATCCTGATTGCCACTACCATCACAGAAAACACGACTTATAACACCCAGGGCTGGATCGACGGCAATATTGCTTCGAACGGCGCGGGAATTTATATTGAGAATTGCGAAAATATCACAATTGACTTCATCGAAATGTCCGGCAATGGCAATACAAGTACAACAAACGGCGATCCAGTTACAGTCAATGGCGGCGCCATTTATGTCAAGGATTCAGGTACCGTTACGTTGACCGATATGGAAATAAACTCAAACTGGGCCAGTGTAAACGGTGGGGGCATTTACTATACAAACTCGGGTTTCGGCGCATTGAATATCAACACAAGCAACATCAGCAACAATTGGTCCTTAGGCGACGGTGGCGGCATTTACCAGGCAAACGGCATGCTGTCAGTGGAAAACTCCACACTATCCAAAAATATAGCGTTCGGTTTGGGTGGGGCAATCTACATGAATTACGGCACGCTCGGCATCGACTTCTCCACTTTGGCTTATAACCAGGGTTTTGGATTTGGCTCAACAATATATATTGCAGGAAATGCTTTAGGTCAAAGTGCGCTCACGGTCACAAATTCAATAATTTATAATCTTAATTCGGACATATTCGGATCTCAGATATACATTCCTCTTGCTGCCAATATTGATGTCAGCGGTTTTTCCACAACCAGCAATATCTACAGCCATTATTTCCAGGATCGGACCTCCAATCCCGCAGGGCACTCCTTGAACCTCACTATTTCATCTGACCCGCTTATTGCCAGACTTTACGGTACGGATCAATCCGCGTCGGATCTGATCCAGGCCAATCTTTATCTTGACACAAATCTCCTGTATCATGCCAATTACCGCACAATGGCATTGGCAATCATAAGTTCAAACAGCTGGGCTTACAATGCCACAACCGCAGGATTATACTCACACGATCAGCGTGGAAATAGCCGGATGTCAGGATACGATTGGACATGGGACAGCGTAAGCGACACATGGGTATCCAGTGCCAAGACTAAAACCGCGATAGGCGCGTTTGATCCCATTTTCCATGTCGAAGTCGTAAGCAAGGGCGACGATTCGCAGCTTTGGTACACGGCAGATCAGAATGCCCGTTACTACGATACCGCCATGTCCAGCGGAAACGGCTTGACCCTGCGTGAAGCCATCTACTGGATCGATACCAGGGTAAACGCATTGGCCGCAGACTACAATACCCGTTATGTCGGATTCGACAAGGTTGCTTTCGGTTCAGCCGGTGACGGTATCGTTTACGATAACAGCATCCAGCTGGGATACGGACAGATAGAAATCGGTGGACGCTGGGGTAATTACACCAGCTATTTAACCAACAGGGATGTTGCCGTCGGATACATGATAAGGAATCCCGATAATACCGGCGACATCATACACCATGACAACACGCTCCGCGCAAAAGACGACCCAAGTAGAATCACGGTACTCGCCGGTGGCACTGGAAATGCTGTCAACAGGTTGTTCATGAACTCCTACTATTCGGTTCTGGCTCTAAACAATCTCACCCTCTCCGGAGGAGCCCCGGGAATAAAAGTAGGTCAGTACGGCATTTCAACCGATGGCGGCGGCATCTACAATGAAGCCACTATGACTTTGATCAACATGGTGGTTCAGAATTCTACGGCCGCCGGTGGAAACCTTTCTTCAAACTACGGTGGAAGAGGTGGCGGCATCTACAATGACGGAACCGCGTATATCTATGATTCCTCCATCCTCAATAATACCGCCACTTCAATCAGGACAGATCCCAGCGACAAGAGCCCGAACGCAGGCCAGGGCGGGGGCATCTGGAATGGTAATGGTGGAACAATGACAATAGACCGCTCCCGTATCAGCGGTAATACGGCCAACGGTGCCAGTGATTTAGGCAATGCAATGCTGGGCGGCGGTATTTACAATAGCGCAACCTTGACTATCGAACGTTCCGAGATCAGCGGGAATAAAGCGTCTGGAGCAACTATTGATAAAAACGGGGTAAAAGGTGCCGGTATCTACAATAACTCCTCTTTCAACATGGCGAACTGCACTGTCGCTGAAAATATACTTGACACCACCGGTGTCAAAATTGATTATGCAAAACTTGGCACTGACGAAAAACCCCTCTATCACTGGGGCAGCTATGCTTCAGGAATCTACAATGCGGGGAACATGATTTCCTATTACAGCACCATTATCAACAATAAGTCGCTCGTCAATGATGTGTCTTTCTGGAATGCCACCACCAATAGAACTGTAAATCTGGAATCGCTGGCTGGATTTTATAATGCAGACGGAGCGCGGTTGGCGCTTTCAAATTCCATGCTTGTTGAAAACATTGCGATTCTCACAGTGACCGGAGAAGTCTGGCAGAGATCCGACATTTATGTCCGCACTGCTGGGGATATCAACACTTCAGGCGAGAATGGAAAGAACAACATCATCGGCGGCTATAACACACCTAGGACGGAACAGTATTACATATATTATGCGCCTTCCACCACTAAAGACCCGACGCCCAATACGCCAGTATATTATGAACTTACGTATACTGGAGCTGCACCCACATGGAATCCAGTATTTGAATTTGTGGCTACGGAAGATGGAGCGCCGGTAAATACCGGGTTTGAATGGAACGGTGCCGGATTGCACAACACTATCGGATTTTTCAACATGATGGCTGCATCGGGAGCGCCGTCTTACTTGACTCTCAACCCCACCACCGCTGAATTTCTTAACCTGCATCCGTTGCCGGCTCAATATGCGGATGTGGCTAACCCATTTATATACACACAGAAATTACTCCCCGATGGCAGTACTGTCCCAGGGGTGTTTATAAGGGTCACTGGGTTTGATGACACAGGCGCTATTTATACTGAAATCAACACCAATGACAATGGTGGCAATATCGCCAATCTTACGGCTGGCCTTTACGGCATTGATAAGGTCACGCCAGTTGATTTTAATTTTGCGAATAATGCCTATTCAGATGATTTATTCTCAACCACCACCCCGTCCCCCACCACTGTGATTATGGAAGCGGGGCATACCCCTGTTGATCCGGGATTCATCCCCAATGTTTCAAATCCGCGATATGGGATTGTAGACAATTTGAATTTGGATTTCAACCTCAGTTACAACGGTGCATTGACAAAGACATACCGGGTGCTCAGCGGCAGTATAGCAGCCAATTACGGCATTGTGCTTTCCAATCCCGGAGTCTTCAATGATGCGACGTTCTATACCGACCAGCGCGGTGCTGATCGCGGTTTCCCAGGCGACCTTACAAACTCAGGCTCTTTCGACTACATAGCACACCTGACTGTCAGAAGCGCATACGACGACAGCAATCCCAGGACAGGTTTTGATTACACCATTTACAAGCCTCTCTGGGACAGCACCGAACTGACATTGCGCGAGGCCGTAAATCTTGCCGATGATGGAACAGACATCACATTCAAGAATACCTGGCAGATTAATGGAACCACTTATATTGACCCAATAACCGGTGCGGAGACCAAAGTCGCCAATGAACTTGATGCAGGAGGAAACCTCATCATCAACCTTGTCGGTGGTGAACTTCAAGTTAGTCGTTCAGTGACCATTGACGGTATGTTCCAATGGAATCTCGTTGACGCCAACGGGATCATCACCAGCCATCGTTTTGGAGGCATTTCCCAACTGACCGCCGGCACCACAGACAGCAGGATATTCCACGTAAAGAACGCTGTTGCAGGAGTCCTTTCAACTGTTGGCATCAGTAATTTCGATATGGACGGAAACGGTGCAATCGTAACTGGCAACGGTGGCGGAATATTCTCATATTCAAACCTGAGCCTTGATAACATTGCCGTTATGAACTGCACGGCGATAGCCGGTCTTTCCGGCAGCGACGGCATGGGCGGAGGAATTTATTCAGAAGCCGGATACCTGATACTTAACAATTCACTGGTTTTCGGCAATACCGGGACTATGGGCGGTGGAATTTTTGCGGCCGGCGGCAAACCAAGTCCTGCTGGGTTTGTCCTTGATATCACAGGGACTGGAATTACCGGCAATACCGCAAAGAATGCCGACTCCACAGACGGCAGAGGCGGTGGTGTCTATGTACAGAGCGGCGCCGCACATTTCCAGTACAGCACGATCGGCAGCAACAAGGCCGTATCAGACGGCGGCGGTATTTTTGTAGCCACCACCACATCTGCAACAGTCACCGATCTGTTTCTGTTGAACAGCACGGTTGCAAACAATACTGCGGGCAGAAACGGAGGGGGTATCTCCTTCTATTCCAATTCCAATCTCAATCTGAACTTCGCCACAGTCGCAAACAACCAGTCGGGTTGGACTGTTGCAGGCGCCGCATCCAACAACCCATATGCGTTCGGTGGCGGCATCTACATGAACAGTGGTGCAATCAATGTCACAAACTCAATCCTGGCCCAGAATTACCGCGGAAGCTCAATCGGGACTATCCTCGTTCCGGCTTTCCATGACGACCTCTATCTCAATAATTCCGGTACAAATACCATTGATCACAGCGTGTATGGCGTGGTGGACGGCCTGAAAAACAACAATGGATCTGCCAGATATGTGTTGAATGTTACAAACAGCACCCATGTTACTGACTGGAATGCTTTTGCCGGCAAACTCGATACCCAGCTTCTTAACAACGGCGGGGAGAATGAGACGGTATATGTAATCGACAACGCCTTCTTCCAGATCACGGCGGTAAACAACATCAGAGTTGATCAGACTATGCTTGATCTCTGGAACAGCCGCGCGACCGTAGGTTCTTTTGAGAAAATTGCAAGGACATTTTACTATATTGATGGAGAGATAGGTAAAGGTGCTTATGATTCCGTCACCGTCTCCAACGGCGGTTCAAGATGGGTCAGCGATAGCGGCATTATCCTCACCGAGTTGGACGGAGTGCTTAACGCCTCCGACGCCACTTTTGTGGTTGAGCCGGGCTTAAGCAAGCCTTCAATTTATGTTCTTGATTATTCAGCTTTTTCAATTAACATGGGTTATATCGTTTCCACCGCCCCGGTTGCACACACCACTTCAGGAACTGCCATTCTCAGGTATGACTGGGACATGAAAGCAGGCTGGGATGTGAAATATACCACCAACCATGGTTCATACCTTGACTTGGGGGGCGCCGCCAATTTTACAGTTGCCGCAGGAACAACAGCAGCATTCGATATTGAGCTCGGCGGGTTAATATCCGTCAGGGACAGAGCCACTCTTATATTCCAATCTACAAATCTTGCCAATACGAGACTCTTTGTCAACCATGTCCCAGGTGTAAGCAATACAAGCGTATATTACGGGAAGGAGCCTGTATCCGGCAGTCCATTGTCCACTGGTACCTCGCAGACGGTGTTTACAAGCGGCATGAATCCCCTGACCGGAGTCGTCGCCACAGTCGAATATGATAATCTTTACCTGTATGGGAAAGACAAGGCGGGCGCTATTCCAGCCCCGCTTTACACCAAGAATGCCGCCGGCACCCTCCATGTCAACGGCACCCTTGTCGTCGGCGATTCCTCGGACAATGTCAAGCTGGACATAACGACTGCCGATGCCAATCCCGGAGATCTGCTCATCCTCGGCACCGCAGTTCACAATTACGGTCAAATCGCGGTAGGCAACGATATGACAGTGACCGGTACTGTCCTCGTAAAGACCACTATTGATAGCGGTGGAACTATCACAGTAGCCCGCAACCTTGCATTCACCGATGTTGTGGTTAACACACAGAAGACCATTACAGCAAACGGTGATATGGCCATGACCCGCAGCACAATTACCGGACTTAACTCCCTCTCCGTTTCCGGTGATTTGGCCATGACCGGCAGTGTGATCAACAGCACCCCCATTTCAGTCACCGGAAATTTAATTATGAATGGCAGTGCAATCAACGGAGCCACGACTGTCACCGTCGGAAATATGACGCATGCCAGCAATCTGGAAATGACATCCAGCACAATTACCGGCAATGCGACAACCACTGCTGTTTCTGCAACCGGCGACATTCTGATGACCAACAGCACAATTACTGGAGCCAAATCGATTACCGCCTCCGGTGATTTGACTGTTGCCGACAGCACGCTGGACGGCGGCGCCGGCACCACCAATGCGACTGCAGGCGGCGATGTATATCTTGTCGGAACCACAAGTCTTACGAATCTGACTATTAAAGCTGGAAGCGGAAGAAACATAGTCTTCGGCAATGATGTTGGAACGGCAACCACTGTGACACTGGACAGTGCAGTTCTCGGTGCCGCTTCAAATGGAGTGGAATTCAAAAACAACAGCAGCCTGATCGCCAACGGCTTGAACAGCCAGATTATTTCAAAGGGTCTGACTATGACCGGCTGGCTGGCGGGGACAATCACTGTCAACGGCGGAGGCGCGCTTAAAATCAACATAGGGGCGCAGACCCTGACTCTTACCGACACCGTCACGACCAGCACTCCTACGGCATTGAACCTAGGCCTTGACCGACTTATAGTCAATGCGAACAGCAGGCTTGAGATTGTCACTACGAACACTGTGACGTCAAGTGCCACCAATGTAGCGCCAAGCGTAGACGGCACTCTCGCCCTTTCCGGTATTATCAGCTTTGGAAGTACGAATATCATCAGTCTGTCCAGCACGGCTACTCTTGAACTTGGCGGAACCATCACGATAACGAAGGATGCTGTTGGAGTCGGCGCAACTATTTCGATGCAGAACAGCCTCAACATTGTAGGAAATGTCAAAATCAACACTGGTGTAACCGGAAATATATCCATAACATCAACAGGTGGAAGCATCATTATCGGAAGTGATGTCACTGCCGGTTCCAGATTCACCGGAAACGGGAAGAATCTGACTATAAGCGCCTTTCTGGACGCTTCTGTTGGAAACATAACCGCTGTCAAAGATATTTCGGTTACCAGTACGAATGGAAACATTCACCTTTTGAGTTCGATCACCGCCACGGGAAACATCCTCTTCAACGGAGATGTCAAAGTACATTTATCTTATACAAGCGCGGCAAGGACACCTGCTTCGGTGACGGTGATCGCCGTCACAGCTGGTATAGCAGGTACGATTACCACGACAGGCGCCGGGTATTCAACCTTCGGTTTAGATTGCAGCGAACTGCAATTTTCTGCGGGAAGCGCAGCGGCCAACGCGCTCAAAACTGTTAATTTGAACAGATCTCTATCTATCCTGAAGGGCGCATATACTTCAACCGGCATCACTCTCACTGGAGACACCGCGAACTTGATGATCAAAGGCACTCAGGCTATCACCGTCTCGGGGAATATCATTCTCAACGGCGGGAAAATTGATAATCCGGTGACACTGTCCGTGTCAGGAGATATTTCAATGCTAAACGGCGCATTGAACAATCTCGCGACAGGAACCATAAAGATGACAGGCGGAATCGGAAGCGATGTCATACTTACTGGCAACGCATCCTTTGTGAACTCCGGAACATTCAGCAATGCATCTTCAAAAATCTCCCTTGTAAACGGCTCGCTGACAAATGCCAAAACCTTGAATGCGGATTCAATTACATTCACAGGTACAGGTTCACTGACAAACACGTCGGCAATAAATATCGGCGGTACAATATCTCTTGCCGGCGGGAATCTGATCAATTACAAGACATTGGTTGTCTCCGGCACCGGCGATATCAACCTTGCCGACGGCGCACTGACAAATACCGGGACAATAACAGTTGCAGGTGATGTTGCGCTTACCGGTTCAGCCTCATTTAACAACAACGCCGGAACCGTTGCTGCAAACTCTGTCAGTCTTGCTACAGGAACCCTAATTAACAAAGGGTCTTTGACTGCCAATTCATTGGATATCGGCGGCGGCAACCTGAACAACTCCGGAACTTTGAAAGAGAGGTCGGCAGGCTTGTCCCATATCGGCCTTGTCGGCGGCACTTTCACCAATACGGGAACAGTGACGTCATTTGACACACTCACCCTTGACGGCGCAAACCTCACCAGCGGCACCAAGGCCTTCAATGTCACCACACTCAATCTCCTGGGTGCTGATACTAGAAACCTTACAATTTCACCCCTTGGAATGACTGTTGCGACCTTGAATATGGGTGCAGGCAACGCCAAAATGATCGGCGGCAAACTGACTGTTACGGGCAACTTTAATTTCGGTTCGGCCCTAGCAGCGCCCAACCAGTATTTCCAACTTGGCAATACTGTCACATCGATTGCAACTCTCGAGGTCCGGGGTAATGTGATAAATGACGACATTACACACTTCTTCGTGACTCTTGGAAATAATAAAATATGGGTCAATCCTGGCACTTTAGGAACATCGATTCACTACTTCCTCAGTGATAGCCCTGTACACCTTGTGTCCGAGATCGACATTGGCGTCACTGTCGGAACAAGCAAGATGGTTGGTATAAGTACATTCACACCGTTGACCGTGAACGGTAAATATAACGGTTCTCATGTAGGTAACACCACAGCCTTGAACTCAGTCAGCAGGGCTTGGAATATCACCAGGACAACCGGGGAGTTTTCGCCGTTGACAGTGAAATTCTACTGGGATGCTTCTGAGAAAGGAGCAAATCTGAATGTCACAAATGCAAAACTTTGGACTATCGCCGGCTCTTCATGGAGTTTGACAAATCCCGGAGCCGGAGCTGCAGGATTTGTAGGCAACACCTATGAAACGAATATCCTAAGGTACAGCGGTTCCTATTCAGTGTCGGCCTTTGCTCCAAGTCTTGCAATGAATGAAAATTCCTCGCTCGGAGCGCAACTTGATGCATTGAAGGAAAAATTCTTTGATGCCATCTTCGGGGCAAAGGAACAACTTGCCGAACAGCAGCAGGTTGCAGAAGCCCAGGAGAGATCGGCGATGGAGGACATGCTCAGCCAGATGGCGAACCGAGGCAATATCATGGAACGAAACAAACTTTTCAAGACCGAAATTGATATCGGCCTTGAAGCGCTGCTGGCAGTCTGAAGAAACTAGGACTTCAAATGCGGGTATAATGACAATCAATCCAAAATATTCGCCAGCAAATGTCATAGTTATTTATTTACGGTTCCTTCAGCCGGCACCTTTTCATGTATTGATAGAACTGGCGCCACACCAGTCGGTCGCTGATCACCGATTACCTGGGGGAAATGGGTGATTTACTTCCTTAAAAATTTCAGATGTTTTGCATTGACGATGACGGCGGTCTTGCTTTTTACTGCGCAGATCGCGTGGGCGGCATCGCCGGAAATAGATTTTACGTTTAACGCCAGTACGCATACAATAACAGGATATAATGGCCTCGGCGGTCACGTAGAGATCCCTTCCGCTATCGGTGGTGTAAGTGTAATTTCAATTGGGTCCAACTCATTTTATAATTGCATCTATATAACCAGTATAACAATTCCGTCGACTGTGACATCAATTGGATCCCAGGCGTTCAGGCAATGTGTTTCTCTCACTAGTATGGAAATTCCAGAAAGTGTGACTTTTATTTCATCATATGCATTTCATGACTGCGTCTCTCTGGTCAGCATAAATATCCCCTCAAGCGTGACTTCGATTGAGTCATATGCATTTTATGGATGCACAAAACTCGTCAATGCCTCTTTTTCAGGTGACTCTCCATCTGTTGGCACTTCTGTATTCGGTAACTGTAACAGCGGTTTCACAGTCTATTACGTCAATGGGGCAAAAGGATTTACTTCGTCTTGGAATGGATATCCGGCGATGCCTTTTTCAAACAGCGTGGCAATATCGACTGATGTCGCTTCCTTGAATATTCCGGAAGGCGGAACTGCACTTTTTAAAGTAAAGCTGAGGGTGCAGCCCATGGATTCTAAAACTGTCAGGGTCGGCAGGTTTTCCGGGGATGCCGACATAAGTGTAAGCTCAGGTTCAATCCTTACGTTTACAACAGCAAACTGGGATAACTATCAGAATGTGACGCTCGCTGCGGCAGAGGACAAGGATCTGACCGGAGGCAGTGCTGTGATAGCGTGTTCAGAAGGAGCCGCGTGCAGGATCATTACAGCCACGGAGATCGATAACGACTACAATCTCACAGTGTCTAATAGCGGAAACGGAACAACAGTTCCCGCCGGTGCGAATGTTGTGCAGAAAAACGCGCCGCAAAACATATCAGCTACTCCGGATCCCGGATATCATTTCTTGAACTGGACTATTGCAGGCGGAAAGGGGACATTCGCCAATCCGAACTCGGAATCAACAACTTTTACCTCTTCGGAGACTGCTACGGTAAAGGCGAATTTCGCCCTTAACAGCGTGGCAATATTGACTGATGTCACTTCCTTGAATGTTCCAGAGGGGGGGACGGCTATTTTTAGGGTGAAACTTAGCTCACGGCCTACTGAGTCTAAAACTGTTACGGTCGTCAGGTCCTCCGGTAGCGCAAACATAAGCATAAGTTCCGGTTCGAGCCTTTCGTTTAGTACCGCAAACTGGGATAGCTACCAGGATGTGATCATTGCAGCGGCAGAAGATGCGGATGCTGTAACCTGGAATGCGACGATAAACTGCGCTGCAGCAGGAGTCTCGGGCAAACTCATTACAGTTACCGAAATAGACAATGACTGCTCCCTGACCGTGTTAAATAATGGAAACGGGACAACAGTGCCGTCCGGGGCTACTGTTGTGCGGAAAAACTCATTCCAAAACATATCGGCGATTCCAAATTCGGATGCCGGATATCATTTCTCTAGCTGGACTGTCTCAAGCGGAACGGGGACATTCGATGATGCAAACGCATCATCTACAGTGTTTACAGCTTCGGGCAATGCGGCAATAATTGCCAATTTCGCAATCAATACATACGCAATTATTTACACGTCCGGAGAAAACGGCACATTAAAAGGCGCCTCACCGCAAACTGTCACTCATGGCGCAAATGGATCAGAGGTAACGGCAGTTCCGGACACCGGATACCATTTCGTGAACTGGAGCGATGGTTCAACCGCCAATCCGAGGATTGAATTGAATGTTACTGCGGCAAAATCAACTACTGCCAATTTCTCATGGTCGGCATCGCCGGAAACAGATTTCGACTTTGATTTGGACACGCACGCAATAACAGGTTATAAAGGGGCAGGGGGGGCTGTAGTAATTCCACTTACAATCAACAACGAGGGCGTAACTTCGATTGGAAGGGCGGCGTTTGAAGCTTGCACTTCACTGACCAGCATAACGTTCCCTTCAACTGTGACTTCGATAGGACAAGAGGCATTTCATAACTGCTCTAAGCTTGCCACCGCATATTTTCATGGCAATGCACCGGATATTTTTGGTTCAAATGTGTTTTCAGGTGCCGCTGCAGGATTTAAAATATACTATAAATCCTCCTGCACCGGATTTACATCTATATGGAATGGTTGTACCGCCACCCCTTATGACTATGTTTTAAGCTATAGCGGCAACGGCGGTACAAGTGGTGTTTTACCAAAGGATGCAGGCTTCTTGGCGAATGTTGCCGTGACGGTTTCAGCCAATACAGGAAGCCTTGCTAAAACCGGCTGCACTTTTGCTGGCTGGAATACGAAAGCCGATGGCAGCGGCACGGATTATGCGACCGGCGCAGGGATGTTCAGTATAACAGCAGATACGGCTCTGTATGCAAAGTGGACAGTTACGGTCACCTTTGCTTCCGGAAGCAATGGCACAATCATTGGTAATGCCCTGCAAACCTGGAATTACGGCGGCTCCTGCACAGCTGTTACGGCTGCGCCAAATACGGGGTATCATTTTGACAGATGGTCAGGAGGTAATTCGGGAAAGGTAAATCCGCTCACTCTGACAAATGTCACTTCAAACATGTCGGTTATTGCAAATTTCGCCATTAACACATATACGCTTTCATATTCCGCCGCTGCGCATGGAAGCATAAGCGGAATAGTACAGCAGTCCGTAAACCACGGAGCCGCCGGGGTGCAGGTTACGGCAACACCGGAATATAATTATCACTTTGTGAACTGGAGCGACGCCTCCACATCAAATCCGAGGACCGACGTAAATGTAACTGAAGATATCTCCGTAACTGCCAACTTCGCAATCAATACCTTCCTTATAGGATCGTCGGCAGGCACAAATGGTTCAATTACTCCGAGCGCCAACATTGATTACTGGGAGGACATGACTTTCACAATAACTCCCGACACGGGATATCACATTGTTGATGTCGTTGTAGACAATGTTTCAATCGGGGCGCCGGCAAGCCAAAGCCATACATTCACGCACGTCACAACCACGCATACTATTTCTGCGAGTTTCGCAATCAATCAATACTCGCTGAAGTACAATTCCAGCCTCCATGGAAACATAATCGGGGCAAACCCGCAGATCGTGAGCCACGGTTCTAAAGGTTCAACAGTCACGGCTGCACCCAATCCAGGATACTATTTCACCGGCTGGAGCGATGGAGTCAAGACTTTTTCAAGACAGGAGAGTAATGTCTCGGGGGACATCGCCCTTACAGCCAATTTCTGCGACAACAGCTTAAGTGGAGACACATCGATAATGGGATTGTCCGGAGACAAGAACAGCATGAAGATATTCACGATGGAAATCCCTCCAGATAAAACACTGCTGACCATTGAGACAAGCGGCGGCTCTGTAGACTGCGATGTTTATGTGAAGTTTGCCGCAGATCCTTCGACTGCCGACTATTATGCGAAGTCGACCAACCATGGAACAGGGGAATCTTTCAGAATCGTCAATCCGGCAGAAGGCATATGGCACATAATGATCTATGGCTATGATGACTACAGCGGTGTGACCCTTATTATCAAATCAGGTATGGTCAATCCGGCCTCCACCCTTACCGCTTCGACAAACAGGACCGGCAGGATCATGCTGAACTGGACAGAGGTCAATGGTGCGACGGGATATGAGATCTTCAGATCTGATGTAGACAACGTCGAGATGGCCTCAAAGATAAAGGATGTTGCCGCGCCGACACTCATATATAACGACTTGTTAAATCCTGCCGGAAGATACAAGTACTACTACTGGATCAGGGCCGTGGATGCGAATGGAAAAGGCGAGTTCAGTCATTTTGCATGCGGCATGACCCCTGCCGCCCCGTCTGTCACACTCAAGAACGGCTTGCCTGTCAAACCCCCAATAAACGGAAGCGCAGATTCTTTAAAGACATATCAGATGAAAGTCCTTGCAGAGCAGACCCTATTGGAAGTTAATACTTCCGGTGGAACGGGCGACTGCGACATTGAAGTTGTCAGTCCGGACGGGGTTGTCGCCGGGAGGAGCATCTGCGGAAGTTCAAACGCATTCATCCAGATTCAGGACCCAGCCGAAGGCAGCTGGCTGATAAATCTACATGGAGTGTCCGACTATAGTGGTCTCTTGCTGATGGCCAAGTACAGCAAGGCTACAGCTGCCCCTGCGGCACCGGTTATTTCCGCGACGAATAGTACGTACGAGGACAGGGTGGTCATCACATGGGCGGCAGTTCCCACCGCCACCAGCTACGAAGTATACAGGAATGAAAAGAATGTCGTACCGGACTCGGACGCCATTCCACTAGGTGAGGTGACCGACTGCATCTTTGAGGACAACACTGCCGGAAATGACAAGAATTACCACTATTTCACAAGGGCTAAAAATTCATATTATGACAACGTTACAAAGTCGTTCAAAGCTGGCATAGGCAGGTTTAGTGCGGGAAACTCCGGCTGTGTGGCAACAACACCTGCAATTCCCGGAGCCGTAACGGCATCCGACGGCATCTACTTCGACAAGATCCGCGTAACATGGACAAAGTCTGTCGGCGCAACATCTTATCTGGTTTTTCGCACCGATGAATCAAAGCCGGCACCTGATCCTTCAGCGGATGCTCCGCTTTGTGAGACCACTGCATTATTCTATGACAACTTCGGTGGCGACATTGTCCCGCAGGTTGGTGGCGTTGTCCAGAAATACTACTACTGGATAGCTGCTAAAAACCGGAATGGCACGACCGTGATCAGCAAGCCAAACAACGGATACCTCTCAAATAAGGGGCCTGCTGCGGTTACGGCCAGCAACACCACATACCCGGACAGGATAATTGTAACCTGGTCCCCCGTAACCGGAGCAACATCTTATGACGTCTACCGCTACACGGACAGTAAATTCCAACAGGATGAGTTTAAGGTAGGCGGCGACATTGAAGGGCTGGAATGCGAAGACAATATGCCTCCTGATGCAAATAAGTACTACTACAGGGTCAAGGCGAATTACGGTGACTGCTATGAAAGCGATTTCAGCACAACAGTTGCGACGGGCAGGATTGGAGCAGGGCCATTGCCTTCCAGTGATGCCACTTTCCTTTTTGACGGTGAGACATCAAAGGAAATCGGAATGATGATAAGGGGAAGTCGCCTGTTCTTCTCTGCAGATGTGCCCTTCGGTACGGCCAGACTCTCCGCAGTCTTGTCAGACACTAATGCGAAAGACAATGACTGCGACCTGTTTGCGAAGTTCGCAAACCTCCCGTCAACTTCTTCATACAATGCAAAAGGCCTGGAGAACAAGACCAATGAAGCCCTGTCGATAACCAATCCCGCCCCAGGCACGTGGTACTTCCTTCTCTACGGTGCGACCGAGTATAGCGGGGCAACTTTAAAGGTGAACTGCTATTCAGCCTGTGACATCAGACTCACACAGGTTCCCTTTAACGACATGGCGGTTCCATTCAAGGCGACATTCAAGGGACAGGTGCTCGACGAATCAGGAAGTATCTCAGGGATCCCGAACATAGTCCTGCAGGTGAGGAACCCTATAACAAACTCAACTGGTTTCCTGACGAAAACCGATGCCAACGGCTTCTTCTCATATTCAACTGTGATAAGCACGGAGGGCGAACACACATTCGATTTCTTCTTCACCTCAATGCCGGATGCTGCAAAAGGGACCGCAAGCCACACCGTTGCCACAAGAAAAGGCTGTCTTGAGGCGAAATTATTCGACTTCTCCTCCTATCTCCCGGCAACACCGATCCCTCTCCGCACAACTCCTCAAAATGATTTGCTCGGGATGCAGACTTTCCTCGGCATCTGCAAAGGCTGGGATGAGGGTGGCATTAACCCGGATTATGAAGAAATGTGGATAAATGACACAATCGTAGCTGCTCCCAAAGATCCTGCACTTCTGCGCAAACTGGATGAAGGCCTCTATATGTTTTTCTACGGAGTCGAAGGCGCAGGCGCAGGTAACGACATGACTGCCAGTTCCGCACTGTCAACGGTTCCGTTTTTAGTACATGTGTCTCCAGGAACAACAACTTCAACAGTCTTGGCCAATCTGAAAGACCTTGGCATTATTGATGACACACAGTATGATGATATCGATGCAAAAGGAAAGATCGGTGTTGTTGCGGTTGTCGCTTCCAGCAATCCTGGAGAAGGAGTCGAACTCGACAGGAATATCTCCCTGCTCGCTCGCGAACAGCTTGAAATCCTTGAGAAACTCGCAGCGGGAGGTGCTGCCGAGAATCCGCTTGAAGGTAAAAAATATTCCGATGTTATCACGAAGAAGTTCTCTGTCGATATTGATGGTGGGATGAAAACGATTAACGTGACAACATCGGCCTTTGTCAAATGAACCAGCTTCTTGACTATGTTGAAAATTATTTGTCCGTATTTTTCGGCGGTATATGGCTCATGCAGCGGAACAGTTTATATTCCTCCACTGGCTAAGGAATGCTTCTTGGCGTCAAGCGCCCGTTCTTCAAACGGTCTCTGGATAATCCTTCTTGTGGTTGGTTTTATCTTCGCATGCGTTATTATATACATAACTGTTAGAATGGAACAATAGGTTTTTATATAAAAATATGACTGAAGAAAAGACAATGAGCCTGTGGGAGCATCTTGAAGAACTCAGATGGACTCTCTTCAAGATTCTGGGAGTGGTTCTTGCCGCAACCGGAGGCGGCCTTTTCTATGTTGATCCCATCCTTGAAATACTTATATCCCCATTGAAGGAGCTGATATTGAAATCGAGTGTAACCCTGAACCAGGCCGGCCCTTTTGACGGGGTCATGATAAAAATGAAGGTTGGCATACTCGCAGGCGTTGTAGTCAGCATTCCTATAGTAGTATTGATCCTCTGGTCGTTTATTTCGCCCGGGCTCAAGAAAAGGGAGAGAGATTCTTTCTGGTGGATTTTTTCCTCAATTACAATTCTTTTCCTTTGCGGTGTGATTGGAGGATATTATTCCCTTTCCATTCTTATGCCGATACTTGTTTCATTCGGAGTTGAAGGTGCTCAAAACTGGTGGAGGCTGCGCGATTATGTTGATTTTGTCTTCGTATGGCTATTGGGTGCAGGGGGAATCTTCCAGCTCCCCCTGATTATTGTCATCCTGGTAAAACTTGGACTTGTCAAATTTGAAGCCTTAAAGAAAACCAGGAAATATGCGATAGTAATAGCATTCGTGATCTCAGCCATCATCACCCCGACTCCTGATGCAATATCACAGCTCATAGTCGCGGTGCCGTTATATCTGCTCTTTGAAATCGGGGTGTTCGCAGCATCTTTCCATAAAAAACCCGATGTTGTTGATTAATTTTCAATCCTGTATGCAGAGTTGAAAATTAATTTATTTAGCCGTTGCAGCCTGCATGGCTTTCGCATATTCGGGCAGTTTTGAATATTTAATCGCAAGATCCTTCAGCTGCTGTTTTGCAGCGTCGTTGTTTTCACTCATGAGATATTTCAGTTTACCCTTAAGATATGCGTAGGCTGTTTCCGACACTTCATTCCTCATTTCATCATTGGGTGCCAGTTCCTTTGCCTCGGCAAATTCACCGCATATGAAGAAATAGTTGAATAAAGCTTCCGCTGATCCGGTTTTTTTCGCGAGAAGTCTGAACTGCCTCATTGGGAGCGAAAGAAGTTGAACCTTTTCAAATCCCGAATCCATCTTTACCGAAACAACACCGTTATTTACAGAAACGATTTTCCCAAGGCTGTTTTTCAGTTCTAGCTGAGTACCCTCAAGTTTTTTGTCGCCATTTGAGATATCTTCCCAGAATTTTCTGCCGTCAGAAATGACTCCCTGCATTTTTGAAGCCCAAGCGACAAACGGTTTGGCCTCCTTCTTAGCATATTCCGGAGCAGTGTTTTCCTCTTTCATCGCCGAGTCGAAAACAGTTAGGGCTTCGTCAAAGCTCCGTTTTATGCTTTGATATGCGAAACGATAACGGAGAAGCTCTTTCTGCCGTTCAAGATCCTGGCAGTATTCAACAACGCGCTTCTGATTCTGTTCCTGTTTCTCCTTTTCAAGCCTGGCGCGCTCCTCTTTCCTTTCCTTTTCGCGTTTCGCCTCTTCTATTTTTTCGAGAGCCTTTTGTTTATCCTGTTCTTTTTCCTTCAACGCCTGCTCGTACTCTCTTCTCAGTTCTTTCCTGTAGGGGGAGATTCTTTTTTCATCAAGAGGCACAAAGGTTTTGAGGACATCTGCAAGGGCCTTTTTCTCACACTTGTGGACTGCCACAGGGAAACTTTTGAAAAATTCATCACACTTGAAGAGTATATCAGCATCGGAATTAGGGTTGCTGACTGCAACATCGAGGAGTTTTTCAGCAGCCTCCGTATAGGCTGTTTTATCTGGCTCTGGTTTTATCTGAGCTTGTGGCAAAGGCATAAGGACAGGAAGGGTTTTTGGAGGGACGGCATCCTTTCCTTTTCCTGACGGTGTCAGAGCAGATGTTTTTGCATTGGAGCCTGTTTTGGAGGGAACAGGTTTCATTTTCCATATTGCCAGCCCTACCGCTACAAGGGCCGCTACAACACACACTGAAACTGCCGCTATAACCTGATACATCGCTCTCTTTTCACTGATTCTTCTGATGTCCGAAGAACTGCTCATGCCTGAAGATGTGGATGAGAATTTTGCGGTATTTGATGAAGTTTTGCCTGTGTTGGTGCTTACCGCATTGAGAGGGCCGGTCCTTGTTTTAACCGTATTCATAATGACTGTTTTTCCAACCCCTTTTGTAGCTGTGAAGGAGCCGGTGGATTTCCCCTCGGTTATGGATTTTCCACGCCTGGCCAGACGGATGTCGTCCACAAGCTCCTCCGCTGTCTGGTAGCGGTTGTTGGGATCCTTTGCCATCATTTTAACGATGATCTTGCTGACGAATTCTGGAATATGGGGATTTACAGTCCTTGGCGGCGTCAAAGGTTCTTCAAGATGTTTTCTGGTAATTTCACCTGCAGTTTTGCCGGTGAATGGAAACTGGCCTGTTATGATGTGGTAAAAAGAGGCTCCCAGGCTGTAGATGTCACTTCTGCCGTCCATGGGGGCTCCTGTGAGGTGTTCAGGGCTTATATACTGTGGGGTCCCCATGACTTCATCGCCGCTGTTCTCTTCAATTTCGCCGGCGATCCTGGCAAGACCAAGGTCTGCGAGTTTTGCGCGGCCATTCCTGGTTATCATTATGTTGTCGGGTTTTATATCCCTGTGGATAAGACGCTGTTCTTTCCATGCGTAGTCAAGGGCTTCGGCGATCTGCTGGATCATGGTCAGTGCAATATCTACAGGAATGCAGCCCTCCCGCTTAAGAACTGATTTCATGGTTTCGCCGTCAATGTATTCCATAGCGAAATAATAGATTCCGTTGTCCTCCCCTACGGCGTATGCCTGGACTATATGAGGATGGTTGAGTTTTGCGGCAGCCCGCGCCTCCTTGATGAAACCAGCCACGAACTCCGAAATTATTGCATATTTGCGGGAAAGTATCTTAAGCGCAGTCCTGCGGTCCAAAGACATCTGATGTGTTAGATAAACAACACCCATTCCACCGCGCCCTATTTCCTCCAGAATCAGGAAATCATTGCCTACCACAACACCGGTAGACACCTGAGACTGGGGCGCCGTGTTCACTTCTCCACACTTGGGGCACCCTACCTCTGCACCGCAGTCGGAGTTTTCAACCTCAAGGACGTTTCTACAAAATAGACATTGGAATTTCATAAGATATACTGAAAAACAGTGTGTGGATTCCGATCAAGTTGTTAAAATAAACCTAATAGTTCTCAAATTAATATATATTGGTTCTTATTCGTATTCCAATATAATTCACCAATAATGCGATTTTGAAAAAACTGCAGATAAATGTCACCTTTCCATCAAAGGAAGTGCACCTTAACCCCTATCTCAATAATGAGGCGTATGAATGCGTATAGGAAACACAGGGCGATAATTGAAACGATCCCGAATAAAGGTACACTGATATCGATATATCTCCTGAAGATTGTGGCCGACAGGGACCTCAAGAGTCTGTAGGCGAAAAAAGGTGCGACAATGTAGGTTAGGGCATTGACCCTGAACGCCTCTGCAAAACTCCCATGACAGAGTGCGATGAATCCCCTTGTGAGCCCGCAGGCCGGGCAGTCCAGCGCAGTGATCTTCCTGAAGTAGCAACCCATATATTTCCCGGCAGGAATATCGTCAGGCGTTATTGCGAAGATCGCAAAAATAAAAATCAATGAAAAAATAATCAGCTCCACGCCGAAAGACGTGAACCACTCCCTCCAGTTTGCGAACTTCGCAGTCCTTGCAGTGATAATCCTTTTTCCCATATGATGTAATAGCTGTAAAAAAAAAAAATTCAAATAATTGGAAAAACTTCTTGTAAAATCCTCCTTAAGACAATAAAATAAGAATCATTCTTATTCACTGGAGATTTTTTTAATGGTACTTACAACTCAGAGAAAAACAATTATCGAAGAGCTCAAAAAGCTCAAGACTCATCCTACCGCCGATCAGTTCTACGAAGTGATAAGGAAGACAACTCCTAAAATAAGTATTGCATCAGTCTATAGAAACCTTGAAGTGCTCTCCAGCCTCGGAATGATTGCAAAGCTGGAGATAAGCGGAACGCATAACAGATTTGACGGGAACACAAGCTTGCATTACCATTTGAAATGTTCAAAGTGCGGCGGTTTTTTCGACTTCAATCCAGAAGGCTCGGAATCCCTGGGTCAATCTCTTGATAAAATTAAAGAGCTCAACATGAACATAGATAATTTCAATATTGTATTCAACGGCCGGTGCGACAAATGTAGGTGATGAAATGCGTGGAATGGTTGAATTCTCGGAATTAATATACGAACATCAAGCAAGGGGGCAGTAAAATGGCAAAGAGTATCAAAGGGTCTCAGACGGAAAAGAATCTTCTAAAATCTTTTGCAGGCGAATCACAGGCCAGAAACCGTTACGCATATTCCGCAGGTGTTGCCGCAAAAGAGGGATATGAACAGATTGCGGCTATTTTTGAGGAGACTGCAGAGCAGGAGCGGATCCACGCAAAAAACTATTTTAAATTCCTGGAGGGTGGAGACCTTGAGATAACAGCCACATATCCGGCAGGAATCATAGGCAACACTGAACAGAACCTCGCCGCCGCCGCCGCCGGAGAACACCATGAATGGTCAAATCTCTATCCTTCTTTTGCGAAAGTCGCAGAGGATGAGGGATTCAAGGAAGTCGGAATCCTGTTCAGAATGATCTCCATTGCTGAAAAAGCACATGATGAGAGATACAGCGCCATTCTGAAGAACCTCAAAGAGGGAAAGGTTTTCAAGAAGGATGGCAAGGTGAAATGGCAGTGCAGGAAGTGCGGCTACGTACATGAAGGCCCTGAGGCGCTGAAGAAATGCCCAGCATGCCAGCATCCTCAGTCATACTTTGAAATTCAAAGGCAGAACTGGTAAGACCTTGAAAATTAATTCTTGACAGGCTAGTTTAAAATCGTGTAAAGTATTTCCAATAAATATCAGGAGGGTGATTAAATGGCTAAAAGATTTGAAGTGCTTAAATGCTGTAAGGGGATGACCTTTGAAGTCCTTGCCGACGGCGACTGTGCTGACATAACCTGCTGCGGTGAACCAGTGCAGGTTCTCAAGGAGAACAGTGTTGATGCCGCAAAGGAAAAACATATTCCCATTTTGCAGAAAGGAAAATCCGGCGTAAAGATTATTGTTGGTTCCGTTGCCCACCCTATGGAGGAAAAACATTACATCCAGTGGATCGAAGTGATTAACGGCGACTATGTCAATCGTAAATATCTCAAACCCGGACAGGCTCCCGAAGCTGAATTCTATGTTCCGGACACGGGAAAACTTATCATCCGTGCATACTGTAATCTGCATGGACTGTGGAAGGGGTAATAATCATGATAACTAAAAAGATCGAAGCGGCTTTAAACGATCAGCTCAATTTCGAGCTTTATTCCGCATATATTTATATGGCGATGCAGGCTCATCTGAGGTTTCAGGGGCTCAACGGTTTCGCCAACTGGATGCAGATACAGGCCCAGGAAGAAAGTGTCCATGCGATGGGAATGTATAATTTCATAATCGACCGTGGTGGAAAAGTCTCCCTGAAGGCGATTGCGCAGCCGAAGACCGAATGGAAATCAGTACTCGCTGTTTTCGAAAACACGCTTGAGCATGAATGCATTGTAACGTCCAGAATAAACAACATTGCCGCCCTCGCGGAAAGCGAAAAGGATTTTGCCACAAGGAATTTCATGCAGTGGTACATCGGCGAACAGGTCGAAGAAGAGGCCAACGCCAATGAAATAATAAACGATCTCAAGCTTGCTGCAAATTCAAAGGAAACCCTCCTGATGCTCGACAGGGAGAGAGCCCAGAGGTCTTTCGTGTTCCCGGTTATCCCTGGCGGGATGAAGGCTCCCGGCGCAGCCGCACCGTAAAAGAAATAATAACAATAGTTGGATGATCTGAACTTCGAACATTCAACATCGAACATCCAACTTTGAATTGGGAAGTAATCAGTTATCTGACCATTTGTTGGAGTTCACGGCTTTAGCGTGTCTTGATTGGAGTTTGAATTACCATCGGAAGGCAATAAGGATGAACAGCATCAGTAAAGCTATAAAAATAAGCGACAACGTCTACTGGGTTGGCGCAGTAGACTGGGCTGTCCGTGAATTTCACGGTTACCAGACACCTAGGGGTACGACATACAATGCCTACCTGATAATGGCCGAGAAGATAACTCTGGTAGACGCGGTCAAGTCTTCATTCAAAGATGAGCTTCTTGCAAGAATATCATCTGTTGTCGATCCCGGGGAAATAGACTATATAATTTCAAACCATGCCGAAATGGATCATTCCGGATGCCTTCCGGAAATGATTGAAATCATCAAGCCTGAGAAGGTTTTCGCCTCCGCAATGGGACAGAAATCCCTTGAATCCCATTTCGGGATAGGTGCCATGGTGACTCCGGTTAAAAACGGGGAGAATCTTTCCCTAGGCAATATGAACATCAGCTTTATTGAGACCAGGATGCTGCATTGGCCAGACAGCATGTTCACCTATCTGAAGGAGGAGCAGATCCTTTTTTCACAGGATGCTTTCGGAATGCATCTGGCGGTTGACAAGATATTTGACGACCAGAACAACTGGGAGATTCTTGAAGAGGAGACTGAGAAGTATTTTGCTAATATCCTCATGCCTTATTCAACCCAGATATTAAGGCTTCTGGAATCTTTCAACGCTATGAATCTCCCTGTCAAAATTATCGCCACGGATCATGGCCCGCTTTGGCGCTCAAATATTGCAAAAATATTGAATCTCTATAAGGAGTGGGCTGAACATAAACCTGTAGCCCGGGCAATAATTGTCTATGATACAATGTGGAACAGTACTGGAATCATGGCTAGGGCTGTGAGTGAAGGCCTCATGGAATTAGGGGTTGATTTCAAGGTTATGCCTATGGGCTCAAGTAATCGGAGCGATGTGGCAACTGAGGTGCTCAAGTCAAGTGCCATAATAGTTGGTTCGCCGACTTTGAACAATAACCTTTTTCCTACGATGGCGGATGTCTTGACTTACATCAAGGGACTGCGCCCGATAAACATGATTGGCGCATCTTTCGGTTCTTATGGCTGGAGCGGAGAATCAGTCGCCCTTCTTAACGATTACCTCAAATCAATGAATATTGAAATTGCCGGGGATTCTGTAAAAGTTAAATATGTCCCGACAGAGGCTGATTTAAAGTTATGTGTTGAGCTCGGAAGGACAATCGGGCGGGCTCTGCTCGTCAAAGTCAAATAGTTAGGGAATTAGTCGGTTTTCTAAATTCCAATTTTCAAATTGTAAATTAAAAAAATGGGAGGTTTTTATGGACAAATATGTATGCGATGCTTGCGGATGGATTTATGACCCGGCAAAAGGCGACACGGAACACGGAATAGCTCCAGGAACTCCTTTCCAGGATCTTCCTGATGACTGGGTATGTCCCGAATGCGGAGTTGGCAAGGACTCTTTCTCCAAAGTGGAGTGATTCAGTATATCCCCTCTAAAGATTTCACCGCAGAGAACGCAGTAGTCTTCGATAATGACTCTGCGTGCTTTGTGATTTCCTTTGCGAACTTTGCGGTTAAAATCATGGTCTTAGAACTCCAAAGGAAGTGTGCCAATCAAGCTGACAAGGAAACATCTAGACTCCCTCTATTCTAAATACAACAGTAGGGATTTTGTTCATCCTGATCCATTGGAATTCCTTTATCGTTATAAAAATGCCAGGGACAGGGAGATTGTGGGTCTCATTGCTTCCTCTCTTGCCTATGGAAACGTGAAGCAGATCCTGAAAAGCGTTTCAAAAGTTCTTGATAAAACTGGACTCCCTCATGATTTTCTCATGAATTCCGGCAGGGAATTAATAAGTGACTCCTTTTCCACTTTCAAACATCGCTTTACTACCGGAAAGGATCTTTCGGACATGTTGCTCTCCGCGAAATTCGCAATTGAGAAATATGGTTCGCTTGAAAAATGTTTCATGTCCGGAATGAAAAAAAATGACTCCGACATAATTCCAGCATTGAGAAGTTTTGTGAGAAATCTGAGTTCGGAATTCAACAGGGGCGAAAACTTCCTTCTCCCGTGCCCAGACAGGGGCAGTGCATGCAAAAGACTTAATCTTTATCTGCGTTGGATGATCCGCGAAGATGATGTTGATCCCGGCGGCTGGAAACATATCCCGACATCGAAACTTCTTATCCCTCTTGATATCCATATGTGGAATATCTGTAGGGAGGCCGGATTCACAGAGAGGAAGCAGGCTAACCTGAAATCAGTTGTTGAAATAACTGCGAAGTTCGCAGAGATAAATCCGGAAGATCCGGTGAAATACGATTTCACCCTATCCCGCTTCGGGATCCGTGATGAACTGGAATATGCCGATATCTACAAGCACAACGAACAAGATTCCCATGATCAGTAAATATGGATCTATCTGTAAAATTCATCCTTGAAGTCTGGGCGACACTATGTCAGATGGCACCGTATCTCTTATTCGGCTTTCTTTGCGCCGGACTGCTTTCCGTTCTGATTTCCGAGGAGAAAGTGGAACAGCATCTGGGGGGAAAAGGATTTAAGCCTGTTCTGAAGGCTACACTTTTTGGAATTCCCCTTCCGTTGTGTTCGTGCGGTGTCATCCCGGTCTTTGCCTCACTCCGCAAGAAAGGTGCAGGCAAAGGTGCAGCTACATCATTTCTTATTTCAACACCGCAGACCGGCGTTGACAGCATTCTTGTCACTTACAGTTTGCTCGGACCGGTTTTTGCCGTATTCCGTCCGCTTGCCGCATTTGTGTCAGGGATTGTAGGAGGAATGCTTGTTGATGGCTTTGACAGTGAAACAAAAAAAAGTAACACAGGCATCTCTCCTGTGTCGGCAGATAAGGATGAAAGCCCTAAAGGATCAACCTGCTGCTGTCATGAGAAAGTTGAAAAATGCTGTGCCAAAGAAGAGGGCAAGGCCGGAATTCTGAAAAGGATACTTGCATATGGTTTTGTAACTTTGATGGATGACGTCGCAAAATCGCTTCTCGCTGGAATACTTATTGCTGCAGCAATATCACTTATGGTTCCTGGAAACTGGTTTGCGAGCATGGCGATAGGAACCGGGTTCATTGGAATGCTTGTCATGATGCTTTTCGGGATACCTCTTTATGTCTGCGCGACCGCTTCCGTTCCGATAGCTGCCGTACTGATTGAAAAAGGAGTGTCGCCGGGGGCTGCGTTTGTTTTTCTTATGACCGGACCGGCAACTAATGCTGCGGCAATTGCAATTGTATGGAGTATTATTGGTAAGCGTTCAGCCCTGATTTATCTTGGAACCCTGATGGTTTCAGCACTCGCCTTCGGCCTTGTTTTGGACAATATTAATGTGCTAACCTCTGGTGCTCTTTCCGAGGCATGCCACCATGAGCAGGGCATTACCTTATTTGAGCATATTTCCGCGATGATCCTGCTTGCGCTAATTGTGGTTTCCATGTTCAAACCGCTCTTTTTCCGTAAATCAAAAGGATAAACACCAAGGCGCGGAGACACAAAGTTCAGGATTTCAAGAGGGCTAAAGGTCGGGAGTTCTTGCAGGCGTTTTGGTTTACAGCAGAATCGTTTTTATTTACTATTCCCTCTTCATTCCGCTCATCAATAAATTTACAAATCAGGAACAATCAATCATATCTTTTCGGAATTTAAGTAATGTGCTAATTCATCGCCTTTAAGCGTTTTTACAGTATCTTCTATCATTTCAAGAGCAATAAAACCGCCACGGGAAGTTATGAATAAAAGTTCATTCTTCGTCAAGTTTCGATTGAGGCGGTTTTGGCTTTCATCAATTATGGCCCTATGCCAGTTTCTAACTAGTTTTTCATTATCCATAAGCAGGATGCCTGTTTTACTTGACTGGAGCAGTCTCTTCCTTCTTTTCCTTCAATAGCTCTTTTTTTGATTTGAGAAGAGTGTCAAGGTTGTTCTTGCTAAGCGTGTAAACCCATTTGCCAAAGGCGGTTTCTCGCTCAAGCTTCTCTTTCATGGTATCGGCTTTCATCTTGAACGCACTGTCCAGTTTCTCCTTGTCTTCCGGCTTTTCATCCTTGATCGTTTCCCTTTGTGAAGGAATGATGGCGGTAGTTTTTATGTTGACAGAATATTTATCTTTTTCCTGCGGGGCAAAGGTCATCTCATATTTAAAACCGTCAAATGTTTCAATTGTTACAGTGTCGCCTGCGAAATTCGCAGGTACGGGATTAACATCTAGGAAGGATACGTTTTTCATAAGATTTGACAATGGGGCAATTTTGCCTGGATCTAGTTCTTCACCCTCTTTAAGATCTGAAAGATTGAACGTCTCATTTTCCGTATTTTTCAGGAGCTTCCAGTTTCCGTCAGCCGATCTTTTCTGAACGTCTACGGCTTTTATCCCTTCTATTCCAATAAAGGATTTATCTGTCCAGGAAATCGGGGAGCCTATAGTATCATCGAAAGTGTAGTTGATGAGTTTCGGCTGGAATTTGCCGTCAAGGATCATAACATATCTGCCGTCGGGCTCGCTGCCGAAAAGTGGATTCGGGTTATCCTCCTTTTTAAAGTGCATTTTTCCAAGGAGAATAGATTTTGTTTTCTTTCCTGATTCATCGGATAATTCAACAAGAGCAGCATTCCCCTTTGCCATGTCGTCATCGGCCAGGCCAAGTTTTTGAAGCTGGGATTTGCCTGCTTTAACATCCTGTACTGATTTAGCATATGCAAGCATGCCCAGGAGTGATGATATTTTTTTGAAGTCAGCGGGATAGTTCCCCTTTTCGCTTACCGTCCACCCGGTTTCATTTCTGACAATGTTTGAAACTTCGTCGCCATTTGTGACCGTCAGTTTTCCTATTACATTAACATCGAGGTCGCCGAATATATTTTCGCCTCCCGCGCTGTATTTTTCATTGTTCCAGGAGGAACTGTCTTTTTTAAGCAAGTTGAAGACAATAGGACAAAGAACTGCGAGGACTGCAATTGATATTAAAAGCTGTTTCTTGTTCATTTCAGTCTCCTCCCCTTTTTGAATATTGCGAAACCAAGGCCGAAAATAATGACAATCGAAGGCATCAATGCGATATTAATCCACTTGAGCCTGTTCTGAAGGGAGTCAATATCCTGCCTGAGTTCCTTGCGCAGTGTTTTCAGTTCCTTTTTTACATTTGCCTCTTTCTGTTTATAATTCTTAATCTCTTCTTTCTGCTCGGGAGAAATGATTAATTTCTGGTTTTTCGCCTTTTGCGCCTGAAGTTTGCCGAGGAGTTCTTGCGCTTTGATGAGGTCGGCTTCAAGTTCAAGTATTTTGTTTTTGTATTTCTGTTCCGCCTCAGATTGTATTTTCTTCACAACGGTGAACGGTCGTGCTACGACTTTCCGTGACCTTATCCCAATGAGATCGCTGTCACCGGTCAAATATCCGACAATATTTTGGAATAAGGTCATATTGTCGTTCAGCGGGGTCATGAAGGTCTGCCCCAGAATGTTATTTACTTTTACACATAAATCATCGTAAAGCATGTCTGAGTCACCAATCAGAATCACCGTGGTCTCTTTTTGGGATTCCTTCAGGAATTCTTTATCCGGTTCAGTCTTGTTGTCTGGTTTTGCATCGGGTTTCCCTTCGGGAAATGCGGTTTTGAATTTTCCGGAAAGTTTAACTGCGAGTGAATATTTCTTATTGTCAGGTTTGAATTCTTTTACGGCCATATCAGCATTGGTTGCCAGGTATGAACTTAAAAGATGTGAGTCGAGGGTAGTGCTTGCCAATATTGTTTCCTTGATGTCTCCAGTCGGTTTTCCGCTGAATGCACCGCCGAAAACTTCTGTGATCCCGGTAACCTGGGAGGTGAAAACCTCTTCCTTGTTAAGGCTTTCAGGAAGTATGTCAAGAACTGTCGGGAATGTAATTCTTTTTTCCGGAGTGACAATTCTTCTTCCATAAGTCATGTCTGAAACCACCATTTCCGGGTCATATGAGATCCCCCAGGCTTTCAGCAGTTTATCCAGATTGGAGCTGAGTATCGGAGGAGCACCCTTATTGTCCTTTGGGGCGGTGGCGGCCGCATAGAATGAGCTGGGATCAAGAAATGCCACCACTTTGCCTCCCTTCAGGATGTACTGGTCAATTGCAAACTGTGTCTTATCCGTAATTCCAGCCGGATGGACAATTATGAGGAGGTCAATTGCCGGATCAATAGCTTCAGAGGTCAAAGGGATTTCGCGCACCTGGTAATCATTCTTTAGTTCTTTAAAAACCAACCAAGGTGGGATGGAATTGAATTTTCCCGCCTGCATCATCATGGCGTTGGGTTTCTGTCCCATTACAGGAAGGGCGCTCATTACGCCTATTACGCTTTTATTTGTCCTTGACACCTGGGTGATCGCCCTTGTTATGTCATATTCCAGGAGCTGTTCGCGTTCAGGTGAGATAAATGGAAGTGAAACAGTCTGATCCAGAACCTGTATCGCAAGGCCGAGATAGATCTTGTCACCAGTGTTCAGCTGCTGGCCAGTAACTCCGTCCATGACCGCTGAATCCTCGGCGTCCGAATCAGGAACCGGATCATATTTTTCAATGATGATGTTATTGCCGCCGACCTGTTTGTATTCTTTCATGAGGTCTAAAATCCTGGCTGCATATGTTTTAAGGAAGGCCGGCATGTTGGTTGATTTAGTGTAATAGAGTTTCAGCGTCACCGGAGTGTCGAGCTTCTTCAGAACCTTGCGTGTGCTGTCGGAAACCGTATATAGCTTCTCTTCGGTCAGATCGAATCGCAGGTTGAGTTTTGAAGCGATGAAATTAAAGGCTGCAACTATCAGGAACAATGCGAGAATCCCTATCGCCGAATATAGTATTTTTGAGCTTCTTCTGTTCATATTGTCAATCCTCTGTTTTAATTTCACAGTAAAGAAAATAATCCAAGAACATGCCTTGCGGCATTGACTACAAACGAATTAGGAATTGTTAGTAGTTAAGCCCGCAAGGGCTGTTCTTTTGATTTCCCAATACAATCAATCATCCAATCCCCAAATAATCCGTCATCCGGCCGCATGATTCTTAAGAATTATGCCTGTAGTGAAAAGTGAAAAAACTATAACCGAAACGAAATAGACGACATCCCTCAGGTCAACAACACCCATCTGTATGTTTGTAAAATGTGGCATGACGCTGAAAGCAGATACGGCGTCCACAATCGCTGCCGGAGCCCAGTTCACGAGCATATCTGTCACCGGAGGCCATCCCGCGAGTATAAGGAAAAGGCATATGACCGCGGAAATTATGAAGCTGACTATCTGGCTCCTGGTTATCGCCGAAGTCATTCCTGCAATAGCGAGATACGAGCCGGCGAGAAGAAAGCTCCCGATATATCCGCAGAGAATCACCCCATAGTCCGGTTTGCCAAGATAAGCCACTGTCAAGACTATCGGAAAGGTCAGTACCAGGGCGAACCCGAGGAAAAGCCATGCCGCCGTGAATTTCCCGATTATGGCCTGGCTGCAGGTTACAGGCATTGTGAAGAGAAGTTCAATCGTGCCGAGCCTTCTTTCGTCCGACCAGAGATGCATTCCGGCTGCGGGGACAAGGAAAAGATAAAGCCATGGATGCCATTGGAAAAAACCGGCCAGCGAAGCCTCGTCCATTTCAAAAAAATTGCTTATCATAAAAGTGAAAAAGCCGGTCAAGCCGAGAAATATCACTATGAAAACATAAGCGACTGGAGAGTTGAAGTACCCGTACAACTCCCTCTTGACTATCGCTGTAATATTTGATAAACCCATATGTCCCCCCGTTTTAAAGTAATCAGTTATCAGTCGTCAGTTATCGGACTGCCTCGGCATAGTTTCTTAACGAAGCCGGGTCTTCAGTTATAGGCGCTTTCCAAAAGCGCCTATGCGGCATCATTTCTTGTCATGGCGTAGAACACCTCGTCAAGTCTTCCCTCTTCAACTTTCATCTGTGACAGGTTCCAGCCCTGGTTTTTTACAACCTCGTATATTTTTTTGCGAACTTCGCACCTGTCGGCCTGTCTGGAAGGAGTCACCTTCACAATCACATTATCTTTTGAACTTTCCTCCGCCTCAGATCTGGCAACGCCTTCGACCAGTTTGAGCCTTTCGGCTATTTCTGACGCGTTTCCGCTGGAAAACTCTAGTGTCAAAGCTCCTGCATTTTCAGATTTCTGCTTCATCTCGTCCGAACTGCCGTCGAATATCTTTTTGCCTTTGTCGATTATCAGCACCCGTGAACAGACCGCCTCAACCTCTTCCAGAATATGCGTTGAAAGTATTATGACCTTGCTACGGCTCATTGACTTGATAAGATTGCGGATTTCGCGTTTCTGGTTGGGGTCAAGCCCATCCGTGGGTTCATCAAGGATAAGGACATCCGGGTCGTGGATGATTGACTGGGCGAGGCATGTGCGGTGCCTGTAACCCTTTGAAAGAGTGTCAACTGACTGATGGCGCACCGGGTCCAGGAAGCATGTGGACATTGCATGCTCTATCTTCTTCTTCTTTACCGCGCCATGGAATCCGCGTATTTCAGCGGCAAAATTCAGAAAACCGTAAACAGTCATGTTTGCGTAAAGAGGTGCGTTTTCGGGAAGATAACCCATCAGTGATTTCGCTTTGACAGGTTCATTGTCAATGTCGAATCCGCCGACGGACACTTTCCCCTTTGATGCGGGGATGAAACCGGTTATTATCCTCATTGTAGTGGACTTGCCGGCCCCGTTCGGACCGATGAAGCCGAGTATTTCGCCTCTTGAGACTTCAAATGAAACATCCTCAACGGCAAGTTTGCTGCCAAACCATTTGTAAATATTTTCAACTTTTACCATACTGGAACTCCATTTTGATATGAACCCATAATTTGACACGTTAAGCTTAAAAATGTTCCTTGAGAAGATAAATATTCGATAAATTTTCTAACCGTATAAGCTTAAACATCCCCCCTGCCGGCTTGTCCGGCGGGAGAAGAAGATTATTCAGGCTAATATAGGAGAATCGATCCAAACCCCCTTCGCATCCGGCGGTGCGACACCGCCGGATGCGAAGGGGTGGTTTAGGCAGAGGCAATAGCCGACAATCTTTATTTCCCGCCGGACAAGCCGGCAGGGGATATAATTAATGCCCGGTTAAACGGCTCCTGTATTTCTACAATCAGCTTATCCCAAAGCATATTTTCATCAGCCCCCTCTATCCATTTTACTTTTCTTCCGATAACACCCCAAATTTCCGGATCGGTGTTTTTATAAAGAACTATTGTAGGAGTTCCAAGAAGACCGGAGAGATGCCCGACACCGGAATCATTGCCAATAAAAAGAAATGCTCCGCTGAGGATGTCTGCAAGCGCCGAAGTGTTTTCAGGAACAACTGTTTTGCCGACAGGGAATAACTTGGCGAATCCCTTTTCCATTTCAACCGGCCCCAAAATGAATTTCACGTCCCTTTCAAAATGCATTTCTGCGAATTTCGCAACTTTCAGGTAGAACTCCGGAGAATAGTTCTTTTTTGAGCTTCCGCTACCGGGATGAATGTAGATGGTGTTGCTGGCAGGGAAATTGAATTGAGGTATAAAATCCAGAGGATTAAAAGATTTTTTCATTTTGAGATATTTTAAAATTTCACGTCCGTGAAATTTTGCGACATGTATCTTTTCAGAAGGGAAAGGCTCTATCGGCACAAAATCACAGTTAGAATTCTTTTGCAGTAGTCCTGCGGTACTTATTGCATCTTTCAACCACAGGACTCCTTTTTCGGGATTGCCGAGTTTCTGGGGCATTATTCCATTTTCAAAGAAATCCGCCATAACCGCAGAATCAGAGTCATGGAATTCTTCCAGGATTCCAAGCTTGATTGCGAGTTTCATATAATCCGGCCGACCGAGCCCTACGAATTTATATTCCTGGAAATATTTCCTGAGAAGCAGTATCGCCGGCCAGGTCAGGATGAAATCCCCAAGCGCACCGCGATGGCAGAGCAGAAAGGTTTTGCTGATGTTGGACATACTAAGACTTCTTCAGCATTTCTTCGGCGTGTTTTGACGCGGCGGGGCCTCCTCCTAGCATTCTGGAGATTTCTGTTTTCCTGGCGGGGCCGGTCATTTCGGATATTTCAGTGAATGTCCGCCCTTTGGATACGGATTTTTCCACCTTGTAGTGGGTTTCGGCGCAGGCTGCAACCTGCGGGAGGTGCGAGATGCAGAGAACCTGATGCGAATCGCCTAGCTTCTTGAGTTCCTGTCCGACAATTGACGCTGTTTCGCCTCCGATATTCACATCGATCTCGTCGAAGATCAGAACCGGGATCGAATCCGCGGACGCGAGAACTGTTTTCAATGCTAGCATGACACGTGAGATTTCGCCGCTGCTCGCTATTTCGCGAAGCGATTTCTCCTTTTCTCCGGGATTGGGGGAGAAGACAAAGTCTATTTTGT
>CAZION010000021.1:0-60284 GCA_964540865.1 uncultured Victivallis sp. | reverse complement strand
AGCATCCTGCTGGCAGCCTTCATCTTTTCCCGCTCCACAGATCCCGATGCCACCAGGATGGTGGCGTTCCATGTTCTAACCGGACCGCCAGCATCCTGCTGGCAGCCTTTGCCATTAACGAAACCCGGGAAGAGTCGAGTAATTTATATGCAAGAAGATGAGACGTAAGTTATGAAAAAAACGGACGGAGGTACGGTGTCATACTGAATGGCCCCAAACTTAAGAGGTTTTGTCGGTCAACAAATTCAGAACGTATCTTGTGCCGCCACCCTGCGGGGGCTGAATAATAAAGACAGTTCGCGCTATTGGAGAACCTTGAACTACGCAATCTTTTTTCTTCTGTGCATGACGTGCTTGCCCTTCAGCTCATTCTTGATAAAATCGCTAAGGTTTTTAAAGCCGCTTTTTCTGAAGTCATTGTATGTCTTTTCCTTCATCTCATGGACTTCCTTGATGCATTTATCATAATCATTTTTCATAAATCACCTCCATCGGACTGAGCAGGTTCAGACGCTTTGAATAGCCTTCCGATTCATTGAACGCATTTATCCGTGTCTGCTTCATAATATTAGCCATATGCTTGAAATTCCAAGACAGAAGCACGTCAAACTCATAATATGTCGCAAACGCCACATGAACCGCATCATCGAACTTCTTTTGCGGAACAAGTCCCTGCTTTATGTATTTTTCAGCAAGTGACTGTATCTCCTCGTTCACTTCACCGTATATTTCAATGCCGTATTGCGCTATGACTGAATGAAGTAGTTTTTTCCTTACCGTATCCGTCGTCCTCTCGATTTCCAAAAGCACGATTTCAGAAATATAGACCTCATAAGAATCCAGATAACTGTCAAAAAACTCCTTTGTAACTTTCATATAGTCTGCGGCATCTTCGGCATAAAGGAAGTTTATGACCGATGTATCCAGATATACTTTCAGCTTCCTCATTTCCGATCCTTTCCCCTAGATGACATTTCCGGCAAGCGTTCTTCACTCATAATTTAGCACAGCGCTGAAAAGTATCCAATGATTCGTGAATCATCGCCCAGCCGCCATCCACATCTGCCCATGGACTGCGTACCTCCCCATGCCGTCCAGCGCACACCAGGTCAGTTCCTGGGGGCAGTGGGCTTTTTTGAGGGGGCGCCTTATGTTTAATCTCATTCATTAAATCGAAGCATATGAGAAAATCTTACAAGTAATCCAAATGCAAAACAAACAAATATTGATGTTTTAATAAATATTATAAACCACTTAAAATATTTTTTGTTTTTGTCTTGAACAAGCGTTTCGGATAAGTGCCATATCCCCTCAGATAATGCAAAAAGAAATGAAGCTAATAGAATTGTTGTTACAATATAAGATTTATCAATATTGAGGGGCCTTGAAGACAGAATAGCGGGAATAAGAGCTAAGAGTGACCATGAAAATAAAAATGTTCCTATTGCTAAAAGCAAAAAGATTGCAATAAAATTAAATGTTTTATGATTCGTCAATATAAAGCACCTCGCGATGAAATTAATTAAGATATAATTAAGGCAGCCTCTAATGGCATTAATGCCATACAGGGCATATCTTTCTATTAGAATTATTTATACTCATACCCTTGGCTTTGCACACTTTGTTTTTTTCACGAGTTTCCTGTCAAAACATTCCCTGCTTAAAGCCTGGAAACTGTAACCATTAAGCTGAGTGCCTACTGCTAGACAATCTGACAATGAGAATTAACTCCCCCGTGGGTTTATCCCACGGGAAGTGAAGATTGGGAGGCTAACGGGTACGCCATTAGCCCGACAATCTTCTTCTCCTGCCAGATAAACTGGCAGGGGGAATGAATAAAAACACCCAGCTCAACGGTTACTGAATGAAACCTCTTTCACCGATTACCCGGCTCAGTAGCTCTTGTAAACCAGCTTCCCCTCGCCGAAGACGCTCAGGGGGAATGCTGTAAGTTCAAATGGATCGCCGTTCCAGCACGTGAAACTCGCCCATTTGCCTTTCTGGAGAGTTCCAAGAAATTTATCGACCCCGAGGATTTCGGCATTGCTTTTTGTAAGTATTGCAATCGCCTCCGACCGACTCAATCCCATTCTCAGGAAATGGCGGAGTGTCAGAAGGAGGCAGTTCTGCTGGATGACCGGATGATCGCTCATGAGCCCGAAGCGGACTCCGCTGTCAATCAGGAACCTTATGTTCCTCCAGTCCTGATGCTTCAACTCCACCTTGTATGCAAAGCTGTCCATCGGACCGTAGATCACCGGAATCTTCCTTTTTGCGAGTTCCGCAAAAGTCGCGAAATCATGCACGTCCCCGGCATGCTCAACGGTCACGTTAAGCTTGAACTCATCAACAAAACGCAGGAGCGCCGCAATGTCGTCTGATTTGTGGACATGCACCCTCAATACGGTTTTGCCGTCGAGGAGCTCTTTGAGTGCTTTATGTTTCGGCGAGAGTTTTTCGATTTCCTTTTTCCCGCCTTTCGACTTGCTGATGATCTCAAGGAATTCACCTCGCAATATTGCCAGGCATCCCATCCGTGTCCAGGGGCGGGCGCCTTTCCAGTCCCTTGTGGACATCGGGTTGTAGCCGAACGCTGCCTTCATTCCGGCACGGCAGACAAATGCAGTGTTGGTGTCCGTGGCGTAATTCCTTATGAACGCAGAACGGCCTCCGATTATATTTCCGCTTCCTGGAACAACACACGAATAAAGGAATCCGTTCTCAACGCTCTCGTTGAAACAGGTGTCATCCATCTGGACCGAATCAAGCGCATCGGCAAGGGCCATTATGGAGTCAAGCTGATCGTTGGCCTCATCCTCGCTGGAAGGCTCTCCGCTCCGGCACATTCCGATATGGCAGTGCGCGTCTATGAAAGCCGGAGTGATGCATTTGCACTCTCCGATGAGTTCCCCCGCCGGCTTCTGAGTCAGCGAATGCAGTTTGTCCCCTGAAAAGTTAAGTGAGAAACCCTTGAGAACATTATCTCCGGTATAAATGATATCCGCCCTGACAGACTGCATGCAATTACTCCTGTGTTTATTTGATTGGACGGCCAATGGCCGCAACTTTTAAATAATCTGAACTTCGAACATTCAATCCGCCGCGGCGGAAACTTCCAACTTCGAATGAATTCAGTTTTAATTCGATGTTCAACGTTGAATGTTCAATGTTGGATGTTCAAAGTTGAATGTTGAATGTCCATCTCTTTGAAATTCCTATACCTGAACGTAACACAGGCGTCTTCCCTGTGAACTTAAAATACAATTGTTTAAGAATATACCACTTCTTGTCCCGTACGCAAAATTTGACAATTATAATTATGTGTATTAAGATATACATATAAACACACATAGGAATATACATCATGAGAACTATTCAAATGACTTTAGATGACGATCTCGTGAAAACGGTTGACCGTATCGCAAAGAAAAAAAGAATGACACGCTCAGCATTCACCAGAGATGCATTGAGAATGGCACTCAAACATTTTAAGGTCACTGGTCTTGAGGAAAGGCACAGAAACGGATACGCCGTAAAACCTGTCTCAAAAGGAGAGTTCGATGTCTGGGAAAAAGAACAGAGCTGTGGTGACGAATGAAAAGAGGGGAAGTTCGCTGGTACAAATTCAACCCACCTGACAAGAACAGGCCTGTACTTATTATTTCGAGGGATTCTGTCATTGGATACCTTAATGAAATAACAGTAGTGCCGATAACCACGACAATCCGCGATATTCCAAGTGAGGTCATTCTCTCGGAAGAAGACGGAATGCCAAAGGGATGCGCAGTAAACTGCGATCATCTACAGACAATCTCGAAACATAAAATCGGAGGTCTCATCACTTCCGTGACATCATCTAAGATGAAAGAGGTGAATGAATCCGTCCTCTTCGCACTTGGAATTAATTAAGGGAGCCTATTATGGTCACATTCGAACTTCTGCAGGAAAAGGGAATACTTGTCGTAACCCCGCACGGCCCGCTTGCCGCCGAGGATTTTGCGAATCTCGCAAAAGAGGTTGATCCGTATATAGAGGATAACGGAAAACTGAACGGACTCATGCTTTGTCCAGGCGACAAGTTCCCCGGCTGGGAAAATTTCGCCGCGATGCTCGCGCATTTCAAGTTCGTGAAGAACCATCACAGGAAAATCAAGAAAATAGCCGCAGTAACAGACAGCAAGTTCCTGATTGTCGCCCCTAAGATAGCAAGCCACTTCGTCCAGGCGGAAGTTAGGCACTTCGATTCGAAGGACAAGGCGAAAGCCATGGAATGGCTGTCGGAGAAATGATTATGTTAGTAGTAGGCTAATTTATACGCCGTTACAAATCGGAAGAACGTGCAATAAATTGCACAACTACCAACAAATGCCGTAATACAGGAGGATTTCATGATCAAACTCATAGCAATAGTCCAATGCGACATAACAACAGAACGGTGTCCAGGTTTTTTCTGTGACAGGGCGTTCGTCAACAAGACAGGCGGGTTTGAAAAGATAGAATATGGCAAGGACACCAGAAAATTAAACATCTCCTGTGGTGGCTGCTGCGGCAAGGCGACACACAGGAAGCTCTCGCTTCTTGCGCAGAAGGCAAAGAAGTTCGACAACATAGAGAAGGATGAAATCCTGGTAAAGCTCGCATCGTGCATCACAAAGGACAACTATCACGGCCCAAAATGCCCGAACCTGGACTACATCAAGAAACTCATCAGGAGTCTTGGCATGAACCTAAGCCTAGACACGCATATATCCAGGAAGGCCGAGGAACGCAGGCAGTCCGGAGTTTACGAAGCATGATGAATCCATTCAGCCTTTGAGACATTAAGCGCCTTACCTGCGCTTTTTACTTTTTCAGGCCAAGAACTTCTATCCGCAAATACTGTTTCGTGCAAATATTTATCGATAATCTTGGCGTATGCATTCAATTCACCCAGGCACAAATGCTTTACGGTGACAGCTGCCTGCGCAGCGGTGTCCTTGCCGTCTTTCCTGGCGTCCTCATAATAATTGTGATGGAAGCATCTGCTCTTCTCTCCTTTAAGGTCTATGCCGGGATTCAAGAAAAGCATCAACTCGTCCAATTCCATGAACTCCAATGTGGATTTATCAATTATTGATACGAGCAGGCTGCCGGCGTCAACGTGGAAATCCAAGTATTGGCTGGCGCTTTCCAGAATCACACTATGGCAGAATTCACCCTTGAACCATTCTTCATGTTTGACAGCCAATCTCCCGTGCTTCAAATATTCATCGAATGCCAGTTTAACATCATCCGCAAAGTTCCGGTATCCATTCATCATTTCCAAATCCTCTTATAAGTGAATGTCGGGGCGTCAAAGGTGTAGCCGTATCTCAGCATCAAAGACTGGTTCCCGTTCCAGCCTTCTTCAATGGCCTTGATCTCACGTTTGTAGAAGCCGCCCACCGCATCAGAAGCGTTCTTGTAGTATATGTTGTTCGACATGACCCGTATATTGTCACCTCTCTGGCAGGCCTCTTCCAGGAAAGGATAATTGTAAAGCACCCAGAATTCCTCCTTGCCGTCTATTATGCTCAATGCCTTTGCCTCCTCCAGCGTCTTGCCCTCGTCCAGATATTTCTGTATATTCTTTGTGAGCAGCGCATCATATATGGCCGACGGAACATCAAGTATGTTTATTCCATTCGGATTGCTGTCGCCCCTGCTGAAACATCCTTCCGGCATGCTCAGGACCTCTTTCGTGCCATAGCCATCCAGCAGATCGGAATATTTCCCCAGGACAGTCGTAGTCCTGTCCTCAACCATCATCAGATCACCACCATATCCGAGATATTTGAATATGAGCTGGGTACCAGCAATTTCGGCGACAAACTTGCCGACGCCGTTGGTGAACTTGACAACACCTGCATCTTCAACCGCACTCAACCCAGCATTGACCAGCTTGTCGTACGCCGCCTTTAAAACTCCCGCCCGCGATCCAACCGGGATGCAGTCGGTGGCCACGTTGAATTCGCGGGCTCCTCCATCAAGTTTGACCTTGATGATCTTAGCCATGACATCCCCGATCTGCCTGTCCTCAAGGAACTGGACCGAGGAGTTGTTCATTGCGATGTTCGCAAGCGTCTCGAGCTGTTCACGCGCCATCAGGATGACATCGCAGTCTCCTGAGGTTTCCTCATCAGGGTTGCTCAATGCGGCAACGGACAGCACACCGATATTCCCCGCGAGAATTTCGGCTCTCCGCGTCTCGCCGACAACCCCCAACGCTGTGAGATTGTTCAATACGGTGGGCATCCTCTCCGGCGACACATGGACAATCAGCGGATGCGGCCTGAGAGCTGAATATGGGAGCAAATCGTTTCCGCAGCCGGTTCCATCAAAGGCATAGAAGATAAGGTAAAGTCCGTCCTCCAGATTGCAGAGGATGGCGGTGTCGGAAGCGGTTTTTCCAAGAGTCCCCTCGATCCAGAGCTCCTCGGAAGAGGCGTCCGGCAGGCCGGCCATCCATCCTCCCCGGATATTTAGGTATTCCTGCATGCTTATGGACTGGGCGGACATGAGCCGGCTCGGCAGTCCGGGCAGATATGCAGAGGAGTCAAAAAGGCCTTCCTTCTCCCAGTTGTTTTTCCTGGTGTAGGCAGTGTGGGTCGCCGTTCCCTTCGCCGGATCTGGCAGTGTTGTGAAGAAGAAGTCAAATGCGTGTGCGCCCTCCCTGTCTATATTCGACGAAAAAGTCCAGAATCCGCCGGCATCCGTCTTCGCCTTGAGCCAGGTTGTTGTTCCGGAGATCGGATTCCTTGCCTGGAGGTTCAGTCCGGGGATTCCCTTGCCAGCCTTGTCAACAACCCTGCCTTTGAATTTGGCGGCATAAGGAGGTATAAGGTTGTCCGCGGGAACTTCCGTGAGGATTATGTCGCTGACAGAATATGATCGGGCTGACAGCGTTACACCGGTGTAGTCTGTCTTTCCATATAGGAGGATGTACCAGGTGCCCTGCGCCGGATTACCTATTGTCAGTGTTTTACCTCCAGCCACATCAGCCCCCTTGGCGTTGTATGACGAAAGCGACGGATATGACGCCAGTTTAACGTATAGGCCGCAATTATCCATGGGCGAAGTGCCTGAGAGCGTGACAACCAGCCGTGCCGCCTCTCCTGGAACATCGACCGCATAGAACTTGTAGCTTCCCTTGGCAGCATCGACGATTGCAGTTCCGCCATCAGCGATGAGGGTGCTTGCGGATTTCGCAAAACCCGACATTGAGTTGCTAGGCGCGCTTGTCGCCTCGGCACTATCATTGTTCGCCCTAATCCAGTACCAGTAGACAGTGTCAGTGGAAGCTGCCAGATCGTTGTACGCGGTGTTGACGGAAGTCGCAATAAGATTTAACGCGCTGAACTGATTGACAGTGCTCCTGTAGATCCTGTAGTTCTCGGCGAGCGGTACGGCCGACCATCTTATTTTGACATATCCGTAATCGCCCTTGCTGACGCTTTTAATCACCGGAGAGCTGAGTCTTTCCACGTTGGGTCTGTGGTATCCCGAGTCATACGGACTGAAAAGGCTGGCATAGCGCTCCTTGTATTTCGCCTTGACCCTGTAATAATAGGTTTTGCCGGCAAGCGCTGCCGCATCGTCATAGGTCAAGTTATTGCCGGCATCGAATATCGCTTCATCCTGCGACAATCCCTTGTCCGTATAACGGTGGACTTCATATCCTGTCGCTCCGGGAACTTCGGTCCAGGCAATCCGCACCTTGCCGAAGAATGTCCCGTCACTGGCTGTAAGGGATGATGGTCCGCTGCTTTTCAGCTTGCCCGTGGCGCCAGGGCTGAAGCCGCTTGTCCCGCTTCCGTTCTTCGCCCTTATGAAATAATAATACTTGGTTCCAGTGGCGAGGTCATCGCCCATGTTGTCATATGAATATGCTGTCAGGTTGCTTTCCGACGCCACCTCAGTCAAAGTAATGGCTTCCGCAGGATTGTTGACAGTGTTCCTGTAAATGACATAGCTTGTTGCTCCGGCATATTTAGGCCAGGCAACTGTAACTTTATCGAAACGCTGGCTGGATGCGGCAAGTCCTGAAGGAATCGCGGAAGGTTTTTTCAAAAGGTAGCCGAAGGCGCTTGCACTCTCCTTGGAGACCCCTTTCGAATTGCCAGCCTTGATCCAGTAGTAATACATGGCATCCTGTTCCAGGCCGGTATCATCACAGTAGGAATTGTCTGGGACTTTTCCAATCCTGGCCGCATCAGTGATCTTGCCTGTCCTGGATCTCCAGATTTCGTAGAATGCTGTGCCTTGGGAATCCGCCCAGCCGAGTGGTATCCTGTCGGAGAACCCTCCTTTTCCAGCGAGAAGTCCGGTTACGGGAGGAGGAGTTGAGCCATAATACTCTGCGACAATCGCAACTCCACTGTAATCCGTTTTCCCGTAAATGTGTATCAGGTATGATCCATCGCCTGGATTTTCAATGCGGATGGGCTCGGCAGCGGAATCAATGAGTGCGCGATACTTCTGCGTGCTGCCGTCAAGGCAAACGTCGATTTCGTAGCCGCCTTTTCCGCCATATGCATTTACTTCGAGCAGCGCCTGTCCTGCAGGAACGTCTATCTGGTAGGTCTTGGTCGTGCCGACGGCTCCGTTTATATTGGTGATGGGAATGCCGCTTGACAGGACCTTCAATATCGCGTCCGAACCGGTTGGATGTGCGGTATTGCTGAAATCGCTCTCAACATATCTGCTGGACTTGGCCTTCACCCAGTAATAACAGTAGGTGCCGGTAAAATTCTCCTGATATGTCAGCATCGTTGTATCGGCGACGATGACGGATGCACCTGCCGTGGAACCGGACAGACTGCGGTATATGTCGTAGATGGTTCCAGTGGCGGTCCAGGAGAGATTGACTTTCGTTCCGGATATTGAAGCTGAAAGAAGCGGCTTGTCCGGAACCTCGCTGTTGACGTCTATGTTGAGGCTCACTTCTGCGAAATCCGCAGCGGGATAAAGATAGACATACCAATCGCCGGCCTGCGGGTTCTCCACGTTCAGAACCTCCGCCGTACTCTTACCGGTGACTTTCCTGAAATAGTCGTTCAGATCTGGCGCCGCGCCATGCCTAATATATATATCGCAATTACCAGTGCCTCCGGAGCTGAGCAGCTTGAAGTTCTTTTCGGTGGTGATGTTGAACACGAACATATTCTTCATCCCGCCCCTTGAGTCGGACAGGGCGGGAATGGTTATCCTGCCGCCGCCGGAAATGCCGGATATGTCGACTGTCTTTGCGAAGTTCGCAGTGAGAGTCATAACGGATTTCACATTCGCAATTGTCAGGGGGTTTTCAATAGTAGTCGTAAACCAGCCGGAGCCTGTCCAATTTGCGAACTTATAGTTTGTGTCAGGATTCGCGGTGACAGCGTCAGATGATTCTCCGTAAGTTATTGTCTGCGGAGTCGTTCCTGTAATGCTGCCGTTGCCGGCGGAAGCGAAATTGAGCTCGTAGGTGTTGGCCGAGGGATCGCCTGCAACAGTAAAGACCGCTCCGGGCGGGCCGACAAATCCAACGTAGGCACCTTTTGGAAGCAGGATGTCTTTTTTCCCCTCCGACATGCTGTCGTAAAAACTACCCTTCTCGGCTGACCATGTCAGTATCCTTGTTTTCTCCGGCAAAGTGCAGGAGAATATCATTTCAGAAGCGGCCTTGCGCCATTCGTTGTACCCCTTGGGCCCTATCGTGATCGTCTCCCCCGGCTTCAGGCTCCTAACAAGCGATGTGTCTGAATACTCAAAGCCGCTAGAGTAGAGCCATAATTCATCCTCGCGCTCGAAAAGCCTGGGTGCTGTAATGTCGCGGGCATGAGGAAGGTTCATTACCGCAGTCCTGGCATCAATAAGGGCATATAAGGCATCAGGCATATAGACATAACCCGGCAGTTCGGCAACCAGCGAGGTTTGCAGGACCTTATTTCCGAATTCATCGCGGTTCACGTTACGAGGGAGCCATATCTTGTTGTCAAAAGCGCTTCCATCAATCCCGGGCGACAGCGTCGGGATGCTCTCCATGACGATGCCTACACCATCAGAGTCGGGATAATTGTAGATCATGAATTTCTCGCCGAAGTTTTCAGAAAAAGTCACTGTCTTCTTTTCATCGACATAGAAGTACCCGCCTTCGACATAGGGATACTCTTCATGTGGCCCGAATGCCCCGTGGTCATACTTTAAGACGCGCACAGTGCTATTGATGATGTCGAAGTCAATCTTGAAGACACCGCTGCCGGAGCCGTAATGGCCTGCGAATGCGAGAACCTCGGCCGGAATGGGAATCTTGACGGGAACAGGCGTTAACGGCACCACAACTTTCGGAACTATGCCTTTGCCCTCAAGGACTGACTGCATGAGGGTGTCGGTGAGTGTCTCGACATCCGCCTTCCCTGCCACGATCATCGCTACTGAGAGCCGCTCGTTTGGGGCGACATGGAGCTGGCCGGTGAATTCAGCGGTGACTCCGTTTTTGGCGAGGACTGTCACTCCCTGCTTCTGGAACTTGCCCACCGCAACGTTATCCCATCCGAGACCATACTTATAATAGGGAAGCCCTTCCGGCACGGTCTGGGGACCGTACTGGGGTTTCTTGAATTCCACCAGTGTGGACGGTTTGAACAGGTTATTGGCGTAGAGGGAAGTCGAGAATCTGCAGAGGTCTTCGGCGGTCGAGGAAAGTCCGCCGGAGGCTATTGCGTTCACATGTTCAATCGGCATTGGCAATCCCGTCGTGCTATCATACGCAAGAATAATATTTTCATTTCCCTCCATGAAGTTGCAGCTCGAATCATTCATCCCAAGCTTTGTGAAGACACGCTGGCCTAGAAATTGGGGATAGCTTAAACCGGTCTCCCGCTCCAGTATCTCCTGGGCGAATGAAAAGCCATCATTGCAGTACATGCTGAGAATTCCAGGATCATGTTTGAGGTATTCACCCGCCATACCACTGACGCTGCCCCTGGCATACGCGACGTTTTTCGACTTGCCTAACGCCTTGCTCCCGTATGTTCCGGGAAATCCGGAGGTATGGTTCAGCAGCATGCGAACGGTAAGAGCCTTGTATCTAGCATCTTTCATTGTGAATTCTGGAAGGTAGTAGGTGACAGGCTTGTCGAGATCTACTTTTCCATCCTCCCTAGCCAGGAGGACGGAACTCGAGATAAACAGTTTGCTCACGGAGCCTATATTGAACTGAGTGTGCTTGTCTACGGGAATGGACTTCTCGCGGTCGCGCATTCCAAAGCATTCGGAATAGACAATATTCCCGTCATCCATTATGGCGACTGTGGCGCTCGATGCCAACCCCGAGGAAATGGCCTTCCATATCTCAAGACGGGCTATGCTCCTGGCTTCATCATACGGATCCGTCAAGTCTACGGCTGCCAGATTCTGCGTGAAGAAGACAGAGATAAAGGAGGAAATCAGTATGCATACGGAGAGGGAGTGTTTTCGTTTCATGGATTAATCTCCATAATAGGATTAATTTTTATTGATACAACTATAGGATGTAAACGAGAAAACATCAAGAATGGAGATTCGCATTGCCGGAAAATCCGAGACTACCCCCTCACGAGTCCACACTGAAGCAACGGGCAGAACATAATCAATATTTAATTCATTCGATTGATTTATTCTATTTGCAGGGCATATGTATCGACATGGGGAATCTCTAAGGGGTGAGGAAGTGAATGAAAAGGAAAACAGGACAGACTGGAAAAGTAATTCCGAGAGATGACGCCAAGGAACGCCTTGTAAGGGCCGGGCTTGCGATATTCGCAAATTACGGCTATGCCGGTGCATCGACTCGGATGCTAGCGTCGGAGGCAAAGGTAAACCTTGCCGCCATACCGTATTATTTCGGCGGGAAGGAAGGGTTGTATCACGCGGTAATACGCAGCATAGTCCGCTTCGGAAGGGAACAGATATTTCCGGAGATTGAAAGGGTCAGCAAGAGACTTGAAACCGGCTCCGCTTCACGGGAGGAACTCTTGCAGATGCTTGAGAGGCTTTTATCAAACTATATCGGGCTTGTCACAAGCGACGAAACCCCGCACGTAGCCCGCATAATGTTTCAGGAACAGCTCCAGCCGTCAAAGGCATTCTCCATATTCTACGAAGAACTGCTGAAGGAGGAACACTCCGTGGTCACAGCCATAGTTGCGAAACTGCTGAAACTCAGACCGGATTCCAGGGAGGCGATAGTGCATGCGCATGCGCTCCTCGGCCACATCATGATTTTTCTGGCTGGACGCGCCCTGATCCTGAAAAGGCTCGGAGAAGAAAACTTCTCTACGGACGATGCCGAACTGCTCCACTCCACCATGAAAAAGCACGTCAGGGGGATTTTCAGATGAAGAAGATAATCAAGACAGTGCTCCTCACATTGATAGTGGTGATAGCTGCATGGCTAGCCATCAATCTCTGGATGAAATACAGCGCCCAGAAACAAGAGGGGCTGACCCTCTATGGAAATGTCGACATAAGACAAGTCAACCTGGGGTTTCGTGTCAGCGGCAGGATCGAGAAGATGCTATTCGAGGAAGGCGACAAGGTCAAAGCAGGGGATGTGATTGCGGTCTTGGACAAGAAACCATACGAGGATACGGTGAACCTCTACATGGCGCAGATAGAGGAATTCACGGCCATACTTGCAAAAATGAGGACAGGATACCGGGAAGAAGAGATAGCCAAGGAGAAGGCCACTGTGGCTGAACGCAGGGCATCGTATGAGCTGCAGGAGAAAAACCTGGTACGTGCGCAAATCCTTCTTGAGAAAAATGTAATTTCCAAGCAGGCCTACGATGAAGTGTTTGCTCGATGGAATGAAACAAAGGCCGCACTTGATTCTGCAAGCGAATACTTCAACCTAGTGAACAAGGGCTATCGCAAAGAGGAAGTAATCGCAGCCAGGGCTATAGTAAGGGCTGCAGAGGCCAGACTGGAACAGGCGAAGACAAGTCTTTCAGATACCGAGATCAAATCGCCTACTGACGGAATCGTACTTACGCGTGTCATGGAACCGGGTGCAATCGTGGCCGCAGGACAGACTGTTTATACCGTATCGCTCACTTCAACGGTCTGGATACGCGCATATGTCAATGAACCAGATCTCGGAAAAATCCATTACGGGATGCCTGCTAAAATTTTTACCGACTCGGCTCCTGACAAACCTTACGACGGGCATATCGGTTTCATATCCCCAGAGGCGGAATTCACTCCGAAATCCGTTGAAACTCCAGAGCTCAGGGCATCCTTGGTATACCGTTTGCGCATCATTGCGGACAATCCTGACAGAAACCTCCTTCAGGGAATGCCGGTCACGGTGAAACTTGAGAAGCCGAAACCGTAGATCATGACAGCATTGAATTAGGCGGCCAGAGCGCCACAACTTTTTAAAATAGTTACAGAGATACAAAGGCACAGAGGCACAAAGTTTTTGAAAAATGCCAAATATCGAACATGTTGGAGTTCGCAGCTTTAGTTGTGTCTTTTTCTTTAAAACTTGGACACTTGGTCTCTGGTCACTTTGAAATTCCTATATGTGAACTTATCCGGCTCCGCCGGAACGTTTATGACTCATGCCGTTTAAAGAATTATTTTTCGCTATTGAGGGAATGCACAATGAATGAAGTTCCGCTTGTCCATATAAGCAATGTCACAAAGAAATTCACAGGAAGCAATTCCCCTGCCCTAGACTCAATAAGCACAGACATAAAAACCGGATGCATAACCGGCCTTGTTGGTCCGGACGGATCTGGCAAAACAACGCTGATGCGGCTGATTGCCGGACTGATGGTCCCGAATTCCGGAACTCTCATCGTATGCGGATTCGATGTTGTGAAATGTCCCAGCGAAATACACGAGATCACCGGATACATGCCACAACGGTTCGGACTTTACGAGGACCTGACGGTGATTGAAAACCTGAGGCTCTATGCCGACCTCCAGGACGTGCCGAAGGATGAGAGGTCTGGACTTTTTGAAAAACTGCTGGAATTCACCGGGCTGAAACGTTTCCACTCACGTCTGGCAGGCGACCTTTCCGGAGGAATGAAGCAGAAGCTCGGATTGATGTGCGCGCTTATAAGACGCCCTAAACTGCTGCTGCTGGACGAACCAAGCGTCGGAGTTGATCCTGTCTCAAGACGGGAATTATGGAAGATTGTCCGCGAACTTGTCGGAAACGAGACTGGTGTGGTGTGGAGCACTGCGTACCTTGACGAAGCCGATAGATGCGACGAAGTCATCCTCCTCAATGAAGGCAAAATCCTCTATTCCGGCGCGCCTAAGAAGTTGACCGCCACAATGCGGGGGCGCACATTCCTTGTTAAGGAGAATGCATCAGGGCGCAGGCAAATCCTCGCATCGGCAATGAAAAACAATTCATTCAGGGACGGAGTGATACAGGGTGGAAATGTCAGACTTGTATTGCAATCCGGAACAGACAGCTCAATTTTCAAGACGCTTCTCCCAGACAGGATGCTGGCTGCATACCCCGCAGAACCCAGGTTTGAGGACGCATTTGTGGACCTGCTGCAACACCGACACGCACATGTCGGATCTGGAGTAGCCTCGATGATAAGGACCGTCCATGGCAGCCAGAAATCGGTAGTAGAAGCAGAATGCCTGACAAAATGCTTCGGCGACTTCACGGCGGCCGACAATATTTCGTTCTCCATTCCGGCAGGTCGGATCTTCGGACTTCTCGGACCAAACGGCGCGGGAAAGTCGACCACCTTCAAGATGATGTGCGGACTTCTCAAGCCGACTGGAGGCAGGGCGACTGTAAACGGAATAGATCTCCAGCACGCCCCGAGCAAGGCACGCTCGTGCATAGGTTACATGGCGCAGAAATTCTCGCTCTACGGGAATCTCAGCGTCGCGCAGAACCTTGACTTCTTCGCCGGAGTCTACGGGCTTTACGGCAATCACAAGCGAATGACTATTAGCCAGCTTGTAGACATGTTCGATCTAGCACCATGCCTGGACTCGTCAGCAGGAGATCTACCTCTGGGTTTCAAACAGCGCCTCTCACTCTCATGCTCAATCATGCATAGTCCGGCAGTCCTCTTCCTGGACGAACCTACATCCGGGGTGGATCCTCTGACTCGCCGAGAATTCTGGAATCACATCAACGCCATGGTCGAGAAGGGAGTAACGATAGTTGTGACCACCCACTTCATGGAGGAAGCCGAATACTGCGATGAGATAGGGCTCATTTACCAGGGGCGGATGATAGCGTCAGGATCTCCAGACAAACTGAAGGAAAGCGTACGTTCATCCTCACTTCCAGAACCGACTCTGGAGGATGCGTTTGTGGAACTGATCCAGCGTAATGGGTTATGAACTGCGGATGTTCTAATTTTTTCCCTGCCGGGAAAAAATGATATGAATTTCGAACATCGAACACTGAATATCGAATTTCGAATAAGGTTTACTTCTGCGGTTCCATTATTTTGATTCTATATCATTTTGAAAGAAGAGTATCCACATGGGAGAAACAAATAAAAATTCACGTGGTTCCTCCTGGATCCGAACACGGGCCCTCATTATAAAGGAGCTGCATCAGGTCATCAGGGATCCGAGCAGTTTGCTGATAGCGTTCGGGCTTCCGCTCATAATGCTTTTCCTCTTCGGCTACGGCAGTTCCCTGGACACATACAATATCAAGGTGGGTGTAGTGATGGAAGATCTGAGCAACGAAGCGAGGAGCCTGGCGTATGCGTTCTGTAACACGAGCTACTTCGATGCGCATCTCGGGCACAACAGGAAAAACTTCGAGGATGAACTTGTCGCCGGACACATCCGCGGCATGATTGTCATCCCCCAGGATTTCACGGAGAAACTCAAGAAGGGAGGCTTAAGTCCGCAGCTGCAGGTAATATCAGACGGCAGCGAACCGAACACCGCCGCATTCGTGGAAAACTATGCAGGTGGTGTCTTCTTCACCTGGCTTGTAGCCAACGGGTATGAGAACGCAACAAAGACATCTCCGCTCATAAATATCGAGCCGCGTTTCTGGTTCAACGCCGAACTTACAAGCCGGAACACGATCCTGCCCGGATGCATCGCCATGATAATGGCGACCATAGGAACGCTCCTGACAGCACTTGTCGTATCACGCGAATGGGAGCGCGGCACAATGGAGTCGCTGATGGTCACCCCGGTGAAGGTCAGGGAAATAATAATAAGCAAGCTTGTGCCTTATTTCGTGCTCGGCATGGGGTCGATGCTGTTCTCAGTTGCAATCTGCATGGTCGTTTTCGGGATGCCCTTCCGCGGCTCGCTCCCGGCGCTCTGCATCGTATCATCTGCTTTCCTCCTGACATCACTGGCGAGCGGGCTCCTGATTTCCACGACGTCGAAAAACCAGTTCGTCGCTGCACAGGCCGCAATGCTCTCGGCATTTATGCCGACCACGCTTCTTTCCGGAATGATCTTTGAAATCGACAGCATGCCCGCAATCGTAAGGGGCATCACGCTGATCATACCGGCCAGATATTTTGTCCCGTCCCTGCAGACGATATTCCTTGCGGGGGATGTGTGGTCAGTGCTTCTTCCTGCAACAGTTTTCCTGACTGCAATGTTTGTAATCCTTTTCGCACTCACCATAATAAAAAGCCCAAAAAGACTGGAGTCCGCATGAGTCACTCAGCCAGAATAATAAGAATTCTCTCCCTCGTAGTGAAGGAGTTCCACTCACTATGGCGCGATAAGAAGACTCGCTTCATCATCATGTTCCCCCCCATCATGGAAGTGATAATCTTCGGATATGCCGCAACCCTGGATGTTAAAAATGTGTCGATTGGAATCCTCAACGAGGACAGGGGGAATATCGGGAACGAACTCGTCCAGAGGATACAAGGATCGACATTGTTCACGAAATTCTATTATCTGAAAAGCCAAGGAGAGATAAAACCCCTGGTCGATTCGCAGAAGGTGATGCTTGCCGTAAGATTCCCGCAGAACCTCTCTCGCGATGTGATTTCCGGGAAGGGTGCCGATGTACAGGTTATTCTCGACGGGAGACGCACTAATTCCACGCAGATCACGCTTGGATATATGACGCAGATCATCAACGGCTACAATATCCAGTTGCTGGAATCGACAGGAAACTACGTGCGGCGCCCGGAGATCGCCGTCAGGACCTGGTTCAACCCCAACAAGATCTACTGTTGGTTCACGATCCCAAGCCTAATAGGGACTATAATGGCGATAGAGGTGATACTGATCACCGGGCTTTCAGTTGCCCGGGAACGCGAACTCGGCACGTTCGAACAGCTCCTTGTTTCGCCCATCACTCCATGGGAGATAATGATCGGCAAGACCATCCCTTCCATACTTGTCGGGATATTCGAGGGGACTTTCATCCTCATCATCGCGATGATCGTCTTTCAGATACCGTTCAGAGGCTCATTAGTCTACCTGTATTTCAGCATTCCATTCTATCTGCTATCCATCGTCGGCTTCGGCCTTTTCATATCCTCGATGGCAAACACCCAGCAGCAGGCCTTCCTGGGGATATTCATTTTCATCATGCCGTGTTTCATGCTGTCCGGATTCATGACCCCGGTAGAGAACATGCCGCAATGGCTGCAAACCCTCATCGTCATAAACCCCCTCAAGCATTTCCTCGTGATTGTAAAGGGGATCTTCCTCAAAGACATGCCTTTCTCCGAAGTGATGAACAACATCTATCCGATGCTCTGCATCTCCGCAGCGACACTCCCATTCGCAACTTGGATGTTCAGGAAAAGGTTGGGATGACGCAGATATTCCGCACCCGCAACTCCCATTGCGGGTCTTATAAGCAGAATTCAGGTTCAATACGAAATCCATTCGTAATAACGCGTACCCGGGGCAGTGACTTGGATACCAACTTGCATTGATGCGACAAGAATACGTTTTGCACGGTTTTGGCCCAGAGATGCTTCGACAAGGATTGTAAAGAAACCGGATTCATTGAAGGAAAATTTGCTTTTCAACGTTGACAAAACCCCGGCATCAAGGTTCTTGCTGAGCGGTATCCTTTCGCTTTTCCACTTTTCTCTGGCTTCAATGATTTTGGCGGTCTGCTCAACTGAAAACGCACATCTGCTCATAATCAGATCCCTTGATGCGGAGAAGAAATCGTTGTTCTGCCCTATCTTCGGCATGTTTATTGGAGGGATCACCCTGAAAGAAGGTATTCTTCCATAGTTGTCAGGTTGGAAGAATTTTCCAAAACCGGGAATAAGCATGATTTCCTCCTTGAACTGCATCCTCCCATTTCTTGGCAGCGGATAAAGTCCCTTTGCCGTGTAGGCCGATTTCTCCATGCCTTTCATCTGAAGGAAATCGTCCTTGTCTACATAATCCTTAAGGCAGTCAATAAATGCACTGAAATCTTCCTTAAGTTCCGAATTGTCGGCGAAGCTTAATTTCTGCAACTCCATCTGTTTCGCCGGATTGTCGTCGGAAATATCATAGCCGGAGGACATGTCAAAAATTGTGGCATCAATTTCAGTCCCGTAATAATCTATCTTATGAAGAGTTCCGTCGGCGAGGAAACGTTCCTGAGCCTCACGGTCGTATTCAGTTTCACCGAGAACCCTGCTCGAGAATTTCTTTTTGTCGGCGATTATGAGCCATTGGATGCGTGCAGCCACACCTTCCGCAAGATAAGCCGACACAGAGCGGTCGGCGAAGGTTCTTGACGTATAGTTGCTAATCTGTGAGACCGTTACGGCCGATGCGGTTACCATTGCGACAAGCACAATGAAGCAAAGCACCGTTATCAGGGCGGCACCATTTTCATCTCGGAATGCAGTCTTCATATTGAAGTTCTTCATATAATTAATCGTTTTTCTCAACTCTCGCGCCATATGTCTCCCTCAGTCCGGCGCCAGCAGTGCGCCTCATCCATACTTCACTGTCTCCGTTCATCCACTCGACTTTGATCTGTATGGCCACGGGGATGTTATTGCTGTTTTCATCCCATGCTGACCTCCAGTCGATATTCTGTTTCTTCCTGTCTGCGTAAAGGAATGATACCGACCTGACTTTTTCCGCAAGGACTTCAGTCTCAGTATTTGCAGTATTTGTTTTGCCATCCCATGGAAGCATGGGGGTTTTCCTGTAAGCCGCCATAAGACATCCCTTTTCAAGAAACAGTGAAATAAATCTGATCCCTCCTTCATCCACACTGTTTATCCTGTGGCGATAAGCGAGGCTGAGCCTGTCCATGTTCCCGGCAAAAACGCTCCTGCTTTTATTGTTTTCATCGATCCACGCAAAAGGAACGGCATTCCTGAATGCAGAATCGACCACAGAGTCTATGACCTGATAACTCCTTATCTTCTGGTTCTGAGTTGTAACGGAATTCCAGGTTTTCTGGATAGTGACCATCCCCATGGATGCGGTAACCATCACCATGGTGAAGATCCCCACAGCTATGACCATTTCAAGGAGTGTATATCCGCCGTTGTTCTTCACTGGTCCGACACCTGTATTATCTTATCGATTCTCATGGACTGGAGTTTTTCTCCGGTGGCGCCTACAAGTCGGATGTCGTAAGTAGCAAGACGCCACTGTCCGGAAACGGCATCAACCCCTGCAGGCAAACCTTCAGCATTGAGGAGGGAGCAACTGACCCTTGCATTTTTATATGGGAATATATCAGATGGAACCTGGGAGTTCGCACCCGCCAATAGAAAGTATTCGGCGGCCTGTGAAATCATATGCTGATTCATCCATCTTTCTTTTGCTTTTGCAGTCCTGTTTATTGACTGGGAACACATTGCCGAGGCCGAGATTATTGCAAGGCCGAGGACAGTAAGTGCGACAACCACTTCCACAAGAGTGAATTTCATGTTCAAATATTTCAACTTCATTGCTGCTCCTCGTTTATTCTCTCAGCAATGGCAACACCAGTGAGGCTTGATATCCTTAATCGGGAAGCATGTCCTTTCAAGGTCAATGTGAAAGGAGTGCCGGAACCGGATCCGTCCGGAAAGAAAACATAAGAGGGATTTTCCGACTCGAATTCGACAGTTATGGCATCAGGGATTTTCTCATGAAGGAATTTTCCGCTGAACTCCCCCGCATCCGCTGAACCTTCCTGGCTTATGGAAAACATCTTCCCACCTGGTTCATAGGATACCGTAACAGTTTTTCCCTGAGCCATAGCCATGATTGAGGCTCTTGAGAACATATACTGTATTTTCTGAACAGTGCTCTCCAGAGAAAGGAAGACCGGGATCCTTCCCACATTTCCGGCGACCAACCCTGTCACGAGTAGCGCAATTGCCAGAATGGCGACAAGCTCTATCAGGGTGAATGCCGGCCTGTTGACTTGCGATTTATATTTTCCAGTTTTCAATTCGAAGTTCATTCTTCCTATGGCTGTGTTTCTTCAGCCCAGTTTGAGATATCCGTGGCTTCTCCAGTCCCACCCTGCTGCTTGTCGCTTCCATAGCTTATCAAATCAAATTCACCGTGGGTGCCTGGAACGCTATAAATGTAATTCCCACCCCATGGATCTTTGGGTACGGCTCTCTTCAGATATGGCCCGTTCCACTTTTCATTGCCTGAATTCTTCATCAATTCATCAAGTGAGCTTGGCAGCCTTCCCACATCAAGGCGGAAATCCATAATCGCCTGTTCAAGGAGGGCTATCTGGGCCCTTGCAGTGCCTGCCCTGGCTTTTTTGACGTGGTTGAAATAGACAGGTGTCACGATAGTTGCGAGTGTTGCTATTATCGCCATGACAACCGCCATTTCCATAAGCGTAAAACACGTTATTGCTCTTCTATTATTGCTTTTAATCTTCATCGTAACCTCCATGTTTATTTTACTGTTTTTCTAATAAAAAATTTAGCCCCTAAATTTTTATTACATGTTCTGCATCTCAAGGATGGCGAAAAATATTGAAATAACCACCGACAATATCACAGCCGCCAGAAATAAAATCACCACAGGCTCAAAGAGGGCCAGCAGCCTTTTGATTTTAGTCTTCAGCAGCTCCTCGTAATGTTCGGCAACCTGATTCAACATCCCCCCCATGTTGCCTGATTCCTCTCCTATCGAAAGCATCTGCAACGCGTGTTTTGGGATATACTTGCTCTTGCTGAGAGCGGAAGAAAGTTTTGCCCCCCCCTTAAGCTCAGGGGCAACCGCTGAAAAAGTCTTTGATATCTGTGGATTCAATATGACATTCACCGATATCTGCACTGTGCTGAGCAGATGCACATGATTCTGGATCAGCACAGCCATCGTCCTCAGGAACCTGCTTATCTCCGTCAATATCAAAAGTTCACCCAGAAACGGGATTTTAAGCAGCTTCTCGTTCCACCAGTCGGCGAGTTTCCCGCCTTTCCTTATACGTGAAGCAAGGAAGGCGATGCCAGCAATTAGAATCAGCCATAACCACCACAAGCCTGTTATCAATTCGCTGATTAAAAGCATTACCCTGGTCATGAGAGGCAGAGTCTTCCCCATTTCCAGGAAAATCTTTGAAAACCTGGGTATGAATACCGTGAACAGCAGCAGAATCACAACAAACGTCACAAAAACCACAAATGCTGGATATATGGAGCTTGTGACAAGGAAATTCTTCAATTCTTTCTTTTCATTCAGGAAGCGTTGGATTTCAGTGACTATTTCAGTGAGTGAACCTGTTTCCTCACCGGCTTCGACAAGGTTCGCATATATTTTTGGAAACCTGTTGCCGTGATCGCGTATCAGCGCGGATAACTTCTTTCCCTCATGCAGCCCCTTCCTGATGTCATTAACCACTCTGGAATAATTTTCATTGTCGGCACCCTGCGCAATTATTCCAAGCGCCCTTTCGAGTGGAATATGGGACTTCAAGAGAGGCGCAAGCCTATTGGTGAAATCACAGGCGTCAAACCCCTGCCCCCTCCAGAAACGAAGGCTCTTCTCCTTTGCAAAACTTTGAACCTGTCCGAAAGACTCCAGTGGAATAAAACCCCTCTGCCTGAGCCTGCCGAGTGAATCCGGCTCGGAATCACCTTCTATTAGAATTTCAGTGATTCTTCCGTCAGAACCGGCCACTTTGTATTTGAATAGAGGCATCCAGCTATTTCCGATTTATTTTTCATTTCAAATTAAGAAAATGTGTCAAACATTAATTGTAACACGTGCAATTTCAGAAGCAGTTGTGACTCCAGCTGCGACTTTCTCAGCCCCGTCCTCCATTATTGTCTTCATACCGTTCTTAATTGCAAGATTCATGATTGTGCTGCTGTCGCTGTTTTTTGAAATGGCGGAGGCAATCTCCTCGTTGATGACAAGTAGTTCGTAAATGCCGGTTCTACCCTTGAAACCGGTTCCAGAACAAACCTTGCATCGAACCGCCTCGTGATCGCCCCCCTTCCCATGACATTTAACGCAAGTCCTTCTTATCAGCCGCTGCGAAAGAACCGCCTTCAAGGATGAAGAAATCAGAAAACCTTCAACGCCGATGTCGAGAAGCCTGCTAATGGCGCCGGCAGCATCATTCGTGTGGAGTGTGCTCAACACAAGATGACCCGTCAGGGAGGCGTGGATTGCGATTTCCGCAGTTTCCTTGTCGCGTATTTCACCGACGAGGATGACATCCGGATCCTGACGGACAATGTGTCTGAGACCATTTGCGAAATCAAGACCTATTTTCGAATTGACCTGCATCTGAGAGAGCCCAGTAACTCTGTATTCAACGGGATCCTCGATTGTTATAATCTTGCGTTCCATTGTGTTCAGGATGGTCATGGCGCTGTAAAGGGTTGTCGTCTTTCCGCTTCCGGTGGGCCCCACGACAAGGATTATCCCATATGGAAGAGAAGCTATCCTTTCGAATTCCAGCCGCATTTTCTCGTTCATTCCTATGTTTTTCAAGTCATAGGTCATTGCGTCTTTTCTCAGGAGTCTGAGAACAACACTTTCACCGTTCATGGTAGGTATTGTGCTTATGCGGACGTCAACGTCGTATCTGCCAAGTTTCAAATTTGTCCTGCCGTCCTGGGGAAGCCGGCGTTCCGCGATATTCAAACCACCGATAAGTTTTATCCTCGACACAATTGCGGGATACTGGGAAAGAGGGGTTGTCATTATCAGGTGGAGCATTCCGTCAATCCTGAAACGGATCACGAGCCTAGTCTCCTCCGGTTCGATATGGATATCGCTGGTATCTGATTCAATGGCCCTTGTAAATGTTTCATTGACAAGCCTTACGATTGCCGCCTCACTTGCAAGGCTCCTAAGGGTCTCTTCATTATCCCCAGTTTGCAGAAACTGGTTTGAACTATTCTCCTGTTCATCCGGAGTTTTTTCGTAAACCGAATTGATCTTACGTTCAAGCAGGCTTCTTCTCACAAGGGAAAATTTGACCTTCCTGCCATATAGGCTTTTAATGAAATAAGCCATTTTGGCAAGGCTATAAGGTTCGCTGACCAGCATTTCCATCTCATCATCTGTCCATGATACTGGCAGGCAGGCCCAGTTCAGGAGATAATCAGTTGAAATTCCCGGAAAAGGCAGAATCTCCCTGTCCCTGATTTCGTCTTCATCCTTGATTTCAAGGCCGCTCGACTTTGAATATATTGCAATGAGGTCGGCTTCTGAAATCGCCCCCTGGTTGCAAAGTTCCCAGTCGAGCTTTCTTAGTTCCGGATTCTTTTTCGCTTTTTCAGGATAGTCCGGATAAAGGGCGGAAAGCTCCCTGAAAATCACATCATTCTGACTTTGACCTTCACTTTGCATTTTCCTCCTTGACGTCAGGTTTCTCCATGTCGCTTATCGCCTTCAACGCCTGTTTGTATCTAGCGGTTATTTCATCAAGATTGCTGTGCTCGTCAACTATCCTGCCTGTTATAAGCACAACCATTTCCGTCCTGACAGTCTTGGCGGCCGTATTTCCCAGAAGCTTGCTCAGCATGTTTATTTCGGAGATAAATGGATATGACTGAACATTCTCCTCTGATTTTTCTTTAATAATCCCTCCAACAATCACTGTTCCCCCGTCGCGTATTGAAAGGACGGTCTGCAGGATGCGTTCTGAAATCGTGGGGGAATCAATCGTTGAGGATGTGGTTTTAATTGCGTCAGAGACCGTCTGATCAAGCTCCATTGTAATTAGGCCGCCTTCGGTGACATGCGGAGTGATTACGAGGATTATACCGGTGTCAACATACTCGATTGCGCTATTGAGAACCGTGGTATTGTTAGCTGTAACTGAAGATGTATCGGTGATTTGGTTGGTCACAATTGGAACGCGGTCCCCCACCGATATTTTAGCCTGGGAATGGCTTGCGACCAGAATTTGGGGGCTTGAGAGAACTTTCACCTTACCTTTTCCCGCGATGGCTTTAATGTAGGCGAACTTTTCTTCAGGATTATTCTTGTTGGTAAGCAAGTATTTGAACCCGTCCGCTGCCTTGCCCTTGTTAAGTGTCGCAAAGTTTGTTCCGAAAAGGCTCTGGGTGTTTCCGTCTCCTCTTTTTGCAGAGAACTCCAGACCGTATGCCGTGTCATCAGTAAGAGTCACTTCCGACACCAACACCTGCAGAAGCACCTGAGCAGCAACTGTATCCAGCCTTTCAAGCACAGCCCTCAACATGGCGTAAGTTCTCGGAGTCGTCCTTATAACCATCCTGTTGTGAACACCATCCGCAAACACTTTGACAGGTACGTCGAATACGCTCGCAGGCCCTTTGTCATCCTGTCCTTTGGCGCCGCTGCTGCTGGCGGTGGCAGTTGCAGCAGAGGGTTTATTTCCGCCTGCTGTTGAACCACCTGAAAATTTCGATGAACCTCCGGCGGCGGAACTGGTGCTGGGAGATTTCGATGAGCTTCCTGTTGTCGCTGACGATGAAGAGGAAGAGCTTCCACCTCCATCGCCTGCGGCTAGGGATGTGCTTTCCGTAGGGAAGATAACAGATATCGCGCTGAGAAGCTGATCAGCCCGGGAATTCACAATTTTATATATGAAGACCTGCTCCTGTTCACCCACATCGGTCCTGTCGAGTATAGCCACCCACTTTTTCAGCTCGTCAAGCGCCTCCTCGTTCGCTGCAGTGGCAATTATGACCTGAAGCCTGTCAAGGCTTACAATATTTATTGAACCCGGCTCAGCTTGAATGTTTTCGGTTGAAACGGGGAATCCTAGTATCGGCAAAGTCGCGGCAAGCTCATTTTTAATTCTGGAAGCCGAAACGTTAAAACACTGTATTACCGCCTGTGGCCAGTTGTTCTTATTTTTCTGGTCAAGCAGCTTTACCAACGCCCTGATTTTTGCGACATTCGCAGGGGATTCGATAAGCAGGATAGAGTTCTGATGGGTGATATCCATCGCAGTCGCTCCTGGAGTAATGAAAGTTTTGATTTTTTCAAGGATGTCCTTGGATGCCGCATTTCTTATTGAAAGAAGCACGACTTCAACATTCGCCCGCGGATCATGTTCGGCAAGGATCTTTCTTTCCTGCGGCATTTTAGCAAACGGGAGAATGTGGAGGATGTCCCCGTCAGGCGAACAGTATGAACCTGCGAGCCAGAGGATCTGCTCGAACATCTCCCATACCTCCCGCCTGCTCATCTTTGAATTGTTTACAGAAATTGAGACATTCCCGGTAACCTGCGGATCTATGAGGAAGTCGAATTTGAGGAAATTTGAAAATGCACGCACAACATTTGCTATGGGTGCTGCATCAAGATTAAGAGTGATAGGCATCTCCTCCTTGCCCTCGTCTGCTATAAGTTTGACATAGAAGGGCTCCTGAAGCCCAAAAGCTTCACTGCGTTTCCGCTCTGACAGTTTAATGATGTCCTTTATCTTGTCATCACTCTTTGGCGAAGGAAGGGATTCAACAGACTCGTCCTTCATAGACTCCCTCTTCTCTTCTTTTACAAGCTCGGTTTTCCTGTTAAGCTTTGAGTCCTCCACAACCGCCTGGCTCACGGGCTTATCCTCCTTAAGCATGGAACAGGAAAACAAGAATAATAAAGCCAGCAGCAAGAGAGATACAGAGGTAATAAATCTTTTCATAAAACACCTTTAAGTTTATATTAAGTTTTAAGTTTCTGGTTTTAAGTGACAGATTATTTTCCGGGAACGGCAAATGCTTTCCTTAAAACCTAACTGTTTCACGCCCGGAACTATTTTGGAATCCCTTCATCCAATATCACTCCTGGTCTTTTCATTCAGGATTCACTACATCAGGAGCTGGAGCCTGGCGCTGCCCGCGGATCCGAGGCGACTGAACACGGGGCATACCCTCCGGATTGACCACCCCCGGAACAGCCGAAGCCCCTGGAGTGCCTATAACAACCCTAGCAGGTCTCACAGCAGGAGGAGTGGCAGGCGCAACTTTCGCCCCTGGAGCAACCGCAGCTTCCTGTGTTTCAGTGGTTTCAGGCGAAACATTCTCCTGCGCTTTCTGTTCAATTTTAATCGCTGCGGTTGCAGCCTCTGAAGCTGCGGCTGCGGCTGAAATCCTTGAAGCAGAACCGTCATCTTCGAATTCAAGCTTCAGAACGATCTGCTCCCTGCCCCTTGAAAGGACAACTGAATCGGAGTTAATTTCGCTCAATGTAAAACCATTTTCAAGCTGTTCTCCCAGTTTATAGAAACGTGGCGCATTAGCCGACGCTCCCTGAGACAAAACCCCTTTGTTGCGAAGGCGCCCTGGCTGCGACACTGCAGCTGAAGCCTGCTTGTCAAGCATTATGGCGCCAGCAACATCTCCGAAACTGCATACCCCCATAAGTTCCATGCCGGTAGGCTTTGCGGCTCCCAGAAGAGGTCCCCCGTCTCCGGTCCTGTACGGACTGAAAAGATTGTTATCCCATAGGGAAGCAATGTCTGGAATCTCTTCACGCCCCCCTTTTATTTTCTGGCTCAATTGAGCGTTTTCATTCAAAACCGGGGCCATGGAAAGGATTTTGTCAGGCGGTTGCGCCTTGAAGGAAAGATTCAAGACGAGCAGGAGCACTGTGAGAATAAACAGAGAGAGGTTGAGAAATATATAGAATGTCCTCATTTCCCCTCCCCCGTCAGTATTTGCGCCACGCCGTCTCCGGTAAGTGAGACGACATTGATTGTCCCGCTAAGCACTATATCCTTGGCATCCCGCGGATTAAATGGACGGAGGACGCATTTCCTCCAGTAGAAAGAGGGATTGGCCTTATACAGGTCTGAAATGAATCTTGTTATCTCCTCCATCGATGACTTCGCCTCGACATTGACCTCCATGAATGATATATCCTCACTTATTTTCGTGAGTCTGGCGTTTCCTATGTTCTGAAGCTTGAGTCCCGATGTCTTTGCAACATCCTCGATTTTCTTAATGATATTGCTCTCTATGTCACCATCCCTTTTCGGAACCCAGAAATCCTTTCCCTGCTTGATGAAATTCTCCCTTATCTGCCGCATGTTTCTAACTTCCACGATTTCTCTGTCAAGGGCTTTATGCATATCTCCAAGTTCGCCAATCTCCTTCTGGATGCTCTCGCCTCCCGGCCAGAGGTTGCTTATTTCCTTGCTGTAGAGGAGAAGCACCACTATCAAGAGAACCACCAGAGGGATAATCCCCAGGACTGCCTTTTTGTTTGAACTGATGAGTGTTTTCAGTTTACCCATTTGTTTTCTGCCTCTTGAACTTGCCCTGATAAACGATATGGACGAATATTGTTAAGGTGCCGTCGCTGTCCCTTCTTGTACTGCGGATGCTAAAATTTGAGAAAATGGGCATGCCGCCTAGTTTGGAAAGATCGGACTGGGCATCCTTGTCTTTCGTAGTGCATATTGTCACATCTATGTCCTCGTCCTTGGTGCTGAACATGGTTATCCACATGCTGGACGGAAGTTTCTGTGAAAGCGTCTGCAGGCATTGAAGGATTTCAGCATTACCGGGTTCAGTCTCATCAATCTTCTTTATGAGCTCATCAATCTTCTTGTTTTTGAAACGTTCCTGCTTGAACTCGCTAATCTTGGAGGCAATCCTCTGTTTTTCAACGATTATCCTGCTGTATCTTGAACGGGCATCCCACCAGCTTCTCGCAATCAGAACCGTTCCAAGCATCAAAACAAGGATGAACAGTGCGGCTGCGGAATATCTGAAGGCACGGAACCTCTGCGGGCGTACCGTATCTGGCAGTGGTGCAATGTTAAGACTTTCAGGCGATGCGGTTCCACGCAGAATGAATTCGCCGATAAGAAGGCATACAAGAAGTCCTGACTTCTGTTTCGCTGCAAGGTTCCCGAAGCCTTCCAGCCCCGAGAACTTCGCACTTAACCCCGAATGCCCTAATTTTGCAGAATCATCCTGAACGCCGGGAAAAAGTTTCAGGAGCTCGTCGGGATCATCCAGAATGAATTCCGGATTGTCAGGCAGCGTGTTGAAAACCATAAGGGGATGCGTTACGGCATCGGCTTTAATTTCCGCGCCTGTTATCTGCGACACCGTTGAATCCCAGGATTTGCGGCTTACTGCAAGTATTCTCACTTTTGAAAGAGTTGATATTGCTGTTTCAGCAGGAACTTCCCCGATTATCCTGTAAGTCCATGCCATCCCATCAATTGAAACGGGAATATGTCTTGGCATTTCAAAACCGAGGGCCTTCTGCATTTCAGCCTGCGGGAGCTTCGGAAGATTCAGTTCAATGCATATGGCCTCTTCAAAACGTGAAGCAAGTATTATACTGTGGTTCTCCTTCGGTTTCAGAGCGGCGCACACATGAACCAGCCTAGCCGAAAAGTCGGGAACCAAGGGGTCGGAAAAGACAGTTTGGCCAATAATCATTTTCCCGCCCTCGGCTGCTGAGATTTCGGCGCCGAAGACATCCTTGTCCTTGTCCCAGTATATTACCGTGCAATTTTTATTCTTGAACAATTGGTGATTCCTATTTTTCCCGGGGGTTGTGCGTCCGGAGTCAGTTTTGTAAAAAAGTCGTAAAGCAAATACAGGATTAATTCAAATCATCGCTTGGCCGGTTTTATATCACGGCATCTCTTCTTGAATTCAGCAAGAACTTTTCTCAAAGTATCCCTTCTTACCGGAATGATGGCATCATCGGGTTCAAGAAGGAACGTAGGCTCGCTTATCCTTTTTATCCCCTCGCCTTTTACGGCAAGAACGCAGTCCTTGCCTTTCACATTCCACATATCCATATCCACAAGAAGCAGTGCATCGCAGTTGGAACCCGGAAAGAGACATGCCCCCAGAACCGTTATGTTAAGTATCGCAGCCGGATTGAAATATCTGTTGACTTTGATTATCCCTCGGAGGGTTATCAGAACATCAGCATCCTGCTTGCCGGCCTCATTGATCAGATAATTTATGTCTTGCATCGAAAAGCCAGGCGCATCAGGTATGATAAAGTAATCCGATATGTACCCTAGTTCCTGAAGATTTACCAGATATGATATTATAAGTTTTTTATCACCGGAGCTCCAGTCCCAGGTCTCTTCGAATTGCTCAGGAGAATTCATCGTCTCCATGTCTGCGAAGAGCGCAACTTTCAATGGAGTCTTTATCGTATTGGGCTTTTGCGAAACATTGTCGAGGGTTATTTTCTTCAGCCTGTTTTCAGCGGCTGCCTTGTCATATCCCGTTGCACATCCGACCAGGAAGAGCAACGCCATTGCGGGAATAACAAGAGATTCCTTAAAACCATTTTTCATGTAAAACTCCTACTGACAATGATATTGCCTTTGCATGGCATCTGTCATTTTTTTTAATGTCCCCATATTTCGCTTCAATACTTAAGTACAATACTGTCATTTGACTCATTCGCAAGACATTCGGACATCAGCTTAAGATAAAATTTATGATGGAAGCCATGAAACTCAGTATATTGCTCTCAAAGGTTAATTATACAGCCCCAAGGCGCGATGGGCAAAAGCATCCCTGAAACTGGCCGTTGCTCTTTCGCGCGATTTGTCAACACGGCGGAAATCCATAACGGCTTATTGCCATCCATGATGCAGATTATCTTGTTTGTATATTTCTGATTTTGGCTGTAGGTTTAAAATTCTCTAATTAGGGAAGCCCCTAAAGATTTGCACATTCCGCGCAAAAGTAAATTAAAGATAAGGCTGGAAATCATGAAGACAAGAAACTTGTATATTGCAGTGCTTGTTGCAACAACTTTAATTTTAGCAATCCTGATCATAATTAAATTAATTTCCCGCATAGAAAAAACGGAACAACTCAATGAGGTCAAAACCGCAACAGTACAGATAAACACATTGAAGACCGGGCGGGCGAAGGAAACTCCGGACACAACTGGACTAAAGAAGGAAGACAGCGCGACATTTGAGATTGATTCAAAGATACAGAGACTTATTGATGAACTTTCAAGGTTGAACACTAAACATCCGTCTATTCCCCAGACCGAAGGTATAATAAGGGAACTGTGTGATATGGGCGATTCCGTGATTCCGGCAATTAAAAAACTGCTCGCCTCCGATGCCAAAGCCTCTGTCAAGTCTCCGGCGGCCAGAGTGCTTGCTCAGATAGGAAGCGCCGAATCGGTTGAGACTCTTGTTAACTTCATATATTCAGAAAGCGATCCGGTGTGCAAGGAACTCTACATCAGATCCATTCAGGCGGTGGACAAGGCAGATGCCGCCCCCCCACTCATCAAAGCACTAGAATCTTCAAAGGATATCTACTTCTCTTCGGAAGTCAAACAGGCGATAGCAAGAACGGGCACGGAAGAGACGGTCAAACAGCTCGTGGAGGCATGTCACAACCAGAACGAAATGAACGCTCAGACGGCAAACCTGCTCGGAGCTCTATCAATAGTAAGACAGCCGGAGACAGTTCCGTCACTTTCAGACGTCGCCGCAAATGATTCGAATCCACAGATTAGGAAAAGCGCGCTTCAGGCTCTTTCTGGAATGGGAGACCCGAACGCGGCACAAGCCCTTGCGGATATCTTCAAATCAGAACGGGACGCTGACAGGAAACCGCTGATCCTGGATGCCATTGCAAAGATAAACAACAAGGAATCACTGGCCTGGCTAAACGATGTATATAACAATAAAAGCAATCCGGAAGCTTTGCGCAAGGCTGCCGCAATAGCCACATTTACAATAAAAAACGGAGTGCCTCCGGTGGAGTAAAATGAAATTCGCCAAGCAGACATCTCCGTTGAAGAAACGAAATAACCCTTAAACAATTCAGCAAAACCACACATCTATTGATTTTTTTTAATGATATAATATAGTATTAGTTTGCTTGGGATGGATATGCTTTTTTCTCCACTCCAGGATTTGATGAAGAATATTGGTTCTGTCTTGAATTTATAAAAGCCAACATAAAAACATAATAAACAACAAATCAGGAGAAGTATAAAATGCGAATCTTTAGATTCCTTGCGCTTTTCGCATTTCTCGAAGCGTCGTTTTTTTTGCTCCCATTTCAGGCCTCTGCAAAATCAGACGCCGAAATAGCGGTAATGCTTTCAATCAAACTCAATGAAAATAAGATGTTTGATTATTCGGAACTGGTCCTGAATCAGGAAATAACAAAAAATCCAGCTGACGTCGACCTCCTGAAAGTACAGCTTGGAATGACAAAGTTCGCATCCGGCAAACCCGACGAAGGCAATACCATAATATCCTCGATTCCGGCTTCCAGCAAACACTACCCAAATTCGAGGCGGATCCTCGGGATTGAAGCCACCAAGAAACAAAAATTCGATATTGCCGCAGCAGCCTTTGAAGACTATTTCAAGGTATACCTTACAGCTCCGCCGAAAACAGATGTAGGAAAAAAAGAATTCATGGAGGCGGCAAACTATCTCATCTTCTCATATAAACAGATGGGCAAGATCCCGGAAGCCGAAAAAACCGTCAAATATCTTGAAGCTCTCGAGGGGGACGACAAGGGAGGCGATGACAGGGACACCAAGCTCCGCCAGCTCCAGATAAAGCTGGACACTGTCGAAGAAATGATTGAAAAAAAGAAGGATGGATGGCAGAAAACTGTCAATGATTCAATCAAGCCGATAGATGACCTCATATGGACAATGGACTCCATCGCGGCCCTCGCATACATTGAAAAAGCAAGGGCCTATTTCCTGCTTGGCCGCAATGACGATGCCCTGAAACTGCTCAAGGATCAAAATGTCGATGCGTTGATCAAGGCGTTCGACGAAGCATACAAGGAGCAGGGAATGGTATATATATCACCTTCTGTGTTCCAGTCATACTGGTTGGGGAGAGTTTTGATGGCAAAGGCCGCCTTGGCTCCTGATGCGGAAAAAACCGCGCTTTACTCCGAGGCGATCCAGAACTTTTACAGGATCATCACCAAATTTGAAAAATTCCCTAAGTACGATGATGCATTGGGCGGTTTCAGCGAATGCAGGGACAAACTTGAAGCCGCGGGCAAGAAAATTACTATTCCAGAGAATATTAAGACAAAACTCGGCAAGAAGAGAGGCGGTCCATCCCTTGAAAGAAAGGAAGCCGACCAGTATTTCGCAGATGGCAAATTCGCGAATGCCCTGGAGATTTATCTGAAGATCATTAAGACTGACAGAAAAGCATCCGATGCTGATGTCGTTTCGGCCAGACTTGCCTTTTCATACTTGAAAACCGATCAGATTCTTGAAGCCATGGCAATGGCGGCATACCTGTGCGATTTCTATCCCAACGCTGAGAACACACCGACAACAATGGTGCAAGTCGGCGAAGTACTCTGGGGGAAAAAGAACTACGCGGATGCAATTATCGTTTACAATGTTTATCTTAAAACATTCCCTGCGGACCAGTTCGCAGGTGATGTTTCCGCCAGAATCGCGAGGTATTACTACAATAAGGCGGCGGAACTTGCCGTAGAAGCGAACAAGCTGCCCCAGGGCGAAGAAAAGGTCAAGAAAGCCGAGGAGGCTCGCGAAGCGTTCCGAACAACAGCGCCCTACTACCAGAACATCGTTGACAACTTCGCTCATACAAAATGGGGCTTGAGCTCATACTTTTCACTTGCCTGGTGCTACACAAATGCAAAGGATTATATACAAGGCGCTGAAAAATTCAAGGCTTATTGTGAAAAGGAATTGTCCAAGAATGCCGATATGGATCTTGCCAATCTTGCTGAAGCCAAATTTAGAATTGCCGACAATTACGTCCAGCATGCCGGAAGCCTGGACAAGGAAGCTGAAGCATTGAAAGTAAAGGCCTCTGAAATCTCGGCAGCTCTGGCGGCATCTACAGCAACAGCTAAAGATGCACAGAAAGACGAACTCACGCCCGCCCAGCTCAATTCAAAAGCTGATGAGCTTAACAAGCAGGCCATAGGATTCCATAAGGATGCATTGCAACAACTTCTTGAACTTACAGGCACTTGGTGCGCAGCCGGCGGGATTCTTGAAAACACAAAAGATCCCAAAGTTCTTAAAAGCATTGAGAACGCCTACTCACTTATCGGCTGGGCTTATGACGGCACAAAAGACAAGGAGAACGCATGCAAGGCACTTGAAGCATTCGTGAAAAAATATCCTGATTCGAAACAAGTGCCCGCATCCATGTTCAGAATTGGAATTATTTACGGGGATCTGAATAAGTTCGAGCTTGCAGGACAGGTTCTGGAAACTCTGGCAAGCAAATATCCCCAAGCGCCCGAGGGTAGGCTTGCACTCTCAACCCTGTCCCGAAACATGTATGAAGTAAAGAATTTTGAGAAGAGCATATCCGTTTTCAATAAAATCTTGACACAGAACATAGATGTCTCAGTACAAGATCTGCGTTGGGCTTGCGCAAACCTCGACGATTGCGAGGGGAAACACCCTGTGGAAGGAGCAAATGTAGCAATCAAGGCAGGCGAAATGCTTCTAGCAAAAATAGACAAACCTGTGATGGAGGAATGGCTCGGCAAGCAGAGAGCCAGGGAAACCGCAGGCAATCCTGTGGAACAACAGCGGCTGATGGGAGCCATAAGGGAGAAAATATACTTCGACTATGGCACTGCCTGTTACTGGGGGGCTCAGTATGATAAGGCATTAAAAATGGCCGATGAACTCCTAGTCAAGGAAAACAGCGCCTATTACTTTGAGGGAAGGTTTCTCAGGGCGTCGATTTACAGGGCCATGAAGAAATATGATAAAGCCCTGGAAAACTACGGTGAAATATCTATCACAGCGCTTACCGCCAAGAAGCATTTAATATATGGAAAATCCCAATGCCTGATGGGAGAGACGTATATGGAAATGAAAGACTACTCGAAAGCCTACGGCACTTTGAGCATCACCGCCTCCATAAATCCTGATGAACTCAAGGACTCCACTGTAAAAATGACGAAGGAGGAAATGCAGGAACAGAAAAACTGGATTGAATTGGCGGTATACGACTCCGCGTTCTGCCTTGCAAAACTCGGAAAAGCTGATGAGCTCAAGAAAATGGTTGAAAAATACAGGACTTTTTTCCCCGACGGGAAATATATCAAGGAAATAGGCTCACTGCCTTCAGCTGAAGCTGCACCCGCAAAAACAGAGGCGGCAGATAAAAAGAAAAACGAGGAAACAGAAAAGAAACCCGCTGCACCGGCAAAGAAATAAAAGAAATAATCATATCACAGAAAAGGAGAGAAAAATGAAAAGACTGATTTGCACTCTGGCCGTACTGATCTCATTAAGCGCAATTACGCTTTCCGCAGTTGAAGTTATTATCGAGAAAAAAGAGGGAGCTCCAATCAAAGCCGAATACATCAGCTCCGATGCAAACGGGGACATATCTTATAAACAGGAGAAGTTCACTATAAAAATCAAAGCCAACGACTATAAATATGCGAGGGTCGTAAAAACGCCCGATGATATATTGGCAGCAGACAAGAAATTCACAGAACAGAAATACCAGGACGCCTTGGCCGATTATAAAAAGCTTTACAACACCTACAAATACGTCGGCTTCGATGTCTACTGCATCTACAGGGAAAGCGCATGCCTGGATAAACTTGGGAACAAGGAAGATGCCCTTGCAAGATTGAAGATATTGGACACATATCAGAACTTGGATCCTAAAAAGCAGAGCGAATTATTTGACGCTAAAAAACTACAGGCAACCATACTGATCGATCTCAACAAGTTCGATGATGCAAGTAAAGTGCTCTCTGATATCGGAAATTCCGACGACGAGAACCTTGCGGCATTCAGTTTCAACACCAGGGGTGACATCTTGGTCAAGCAGGGAAAAAAGAAGGAAGCCCTTCTGAAATATATGATTCCCGCCCTCATCTTCAATACTCAGAACACGGAGAGGCCAAGAGCTCTCTGCCAAGTCGCAAACATCCTCAAGGAACTTAACGACAACAGGTCTGTGAAATTCGCCGACATGCTCAAAAAGGATTATCCCGAAAGTCCATTCATCAAAGAGTTGAAATAATTTCCTCCGCATCCGGACAAATAATCAAAAAAAATGATTTTGTCTTGTTTTTTCGGTTGCATTTAAAAATATTCGGAGTTAGACTAAATGTTTTAAATACAAATTAAAGCATCTTTAGCAGGTGGAATCGCTTTATAATATGTTTTATTCAGTAGTGAACGAAAAATTAAATTAAGAAAAAAATAAAACCAAGCATTTTAAGGAGTCATGTCTAATGAAGAAGTCTTTACTGTTTTTTGGTCTGCTTGCCGGTTTTTTTGTTGTAGTTCAATCCGTACAGCTATTTGCCCAGGGGGCAGCAGCGCCAGCCGCACCAGCAGCAGCCGCTGCGGCGGCACCAGCAGCTGCAGCAGGAGCTGAGGCGCCTGCAGCAGCTAAAGACAAAGGGCATGGCGAAAGCATGAGTTTTTCAAATATCATTTTCCGTTCCGGATGGTTCGGCCTTATGATCTGGGGCTCATTATTCTTTTGCTCTGTTGTATGCATGGGGCTAGTAGTTGATTGCTTCATGTCGATAAGAGAACACAAGATTGCGCCAAGCAGCTTGGTTCAGGAAGTCAATAACGCAATATCCCAGGGAGATTTAGCACAGGCCATCGAATTATGCGATAAATCCATAACTCCACTTGGCAGAATCCTCAAGGCGGGATTCATGAATGTACAGGAGGGATTCGAGGTTGTACAGGATTCCGTCAGTGTCTCCGCAGATATTGAAAGTGAAACTCTTCTTTCACGCATATCATATTTGAGCGTAATATCAAACGTCACTCCCATGTTGGGGCTGATCGGTACAGTTCAAGGTATGATTTATGCATTCTTCAATCTGGGTACTCAGGAAGCGGGTGCTGCGCAGCAGGCGATGCTGGCTGTAAATATCTCTCACGGATTGTGGGCGACGGCAATCGGTCTTGGTATTTCGGTCCCCGCATCGATCATGTTCTATTTCTTCAAAAACAGGAGCATGAGGATCATTCTGGGAATGGAAGCGCTTACCCTCGACATAACAAAATCGCTCCGTAATGCTGTAGTAGTTGAAGACGAACAAGCCTGAACATTTCAGCGAACAGGAATTAGATTGCCATGAGAGAACGAAAAGAAGATGAATATATGTCGGGAAATCTGACTGCGATGATCGACGTCGTATTTCAGCTTATCATTTTTTTCGTATGTACCACCAATATGCAGAACTCAGTTGATGACCGAATTCAGCTTGCAATTGCTCCGCACGGGCAGGCTGTTACAAAAAAGGATCCGAGGGAAATTAAAATTGACGTTGACGCAAAGGGGAATATCTCCATCGCACGTACTTATGTTTCAACCGATCTACTTAAATCCATAGTCAAAAAAAGCATGCAGGAATATGGGGCCGACACTCCGATAATTATCCGTGGCGATGCTGAAACCCGACATCTTGCAATACAGTCGGCCATGAACGCATGTACAGATGCAGGCATATACAAGATTAAATTTTCGGTTCTAAAGGAAAAGGGCAGATAGGATGGCAAGGAAAAAGAGAAAATCTAATTTGCAGGCCGGAGAACTCAACTTGACAGCCATGATCGATATTGCCTTCCAGCTGCTTTCCTTTTTCGTAATGACCATGAAACCGACCGATGTGCTGGCGTTGCTCGATGTATCACGCCCGGCACCGGACAAACGCGCAACACAGCAGTCAAAGCCTTTAAACGTAATATGGATAACAATTCATGCCGACGGCACCTTCATCCTCAACGACCACCCGATCAAAAAGGAAAACCTCGATCTTCAGTTGACACAGCTCGGAGAGTTGGACAAGACTCAGACGGTAATAGTGGCATGCACACCTAAATCCTCGCACGGAAAAATGGTGGAAGTCCTGGATTTGTGCGCAAAAGCTGGATTGGGAAGTCTTTCGGTAGTCAGTGTAGATTAGGTTTAATCATTGGCGAGGATACTCTGTTCTGTCGGACGCTACAGATGTTCCTATCGAAACTTCTATTTCATCTGACTTAATATCTTTAAACAACGCCCCCTGCTCTTTTCCTGGAAATATATCATCAGATGTTCCAGCCCTTTTATCCGGACCACTAGAGAAAAGCTTTATTGATGAACCATCAGATATATAAATAAACGGCTGCTTCCATGGATCCGGCTTGAGTTTGAAAATGTATGGTCCTCTCCACCCCTCAGCATAGGGATCAGTAACCAACGAGGCTAGGCCTTCTTCTGTTGTGGGGAAACAACTACAGTCCTTTTTAAAAGCATCTAAGGCAATATGAAGGGTGGACAAATTGTTCCGAGTAAGCTGTATCGATGAGGAATGATCAGGCTTTTGAGTTGAAACATGCCAGAACGAACCGATTATGGCTATTCCTCCCAATACGAGAACCCATCTTGGTATACTATGGAAAATAACGCCTATGTTGTAGAACCCACCGCCATTCAACAACCATGGTGTCGCTATTCCCAAATCCCTTTCCCTTCGACCGGAAGTTCTCTTGGATGACTTCCTGTAAAAACCCGGCTTGATGGCGAATTTATGGCAAAGTGGACACTGATTGGACTTCCACTCGGAGCTCTCTTTGCAATATGGACATTGTATTTTCATAACTATTTACGTTTTCTAGTTTACTGATGCTGCTTGCATATAAATTTATTGAAAGTGACATCTAAAATAGAACAGGGAATGAAAAAATCAATCCATCCTTAAAATCAACATTTGCATTGGAATGGCGTTAGGGTAGTTTACTACCTACCTGGTTGAAACAAATAAAAAAGGAAATATCAATTCATATGGAAAACGTAGTTATTATTGGAAGTGGGCCCGCAGGCCTAACCGCCGCCATATATGCAGCAAGAGCACTTCTCAATCCGCTGGTAATTTCCGGCTCAACTCCTGGCGGACAACTCACACAGACAAGCGACATCGAGAATTACCCTGGCTTCAATGAACCCGTCGGCGGATTTGAGCTGATGACGACATTCCAAAAACAAGCGGAAAGATTCGGCACAAGAACTGTCTACGACAATGTCTCCTCGGTAAAACTCGTCTCTGGCGGTCCACATGAAATTAACCTAGGCGGCGGGGATAAAATCCAAGCCAGGGCCCTTATTATCGCAACAGGGGCTTCTCCGATGTGGCTCGGAATAGAATCCGAGAAAAGACTTATGGCTAAAGGCGTTTCCGCTTGTGCAACCTGCGACGGGGCCTTTTACAGGAATGTGCCTGTCGTGGTTGTAGGCGGAGGAGACACTGCAATGGAAGAGGCCATTTTTCTGACAAGATTCGCTTCAAAGGTTGTTGTCGTTCACAGGCGGGACGAGTTGAGAGCCTCGAAAATCATGGCTGACCGCGCCATGAAAAACCCAAAAATAAGTTTTGAGTGGAGCAGCGCAGTCGAGGAGATCACCGGACAAAATGAAGTTGACGGGGCAATCCTCAAGAATTTGAAAAGCGGAGAAAAAAAGCGGATAGAGTGTAAAGGATTCTTTGCAGCCCTCGGACATAAGCCAAACACGGAAATATTCAAGGGGTTAATTGAGATGAACGATGTTGGATACATCGTTCTTAAACAAGATAGGAGCTACACCAGCGTTGAAGGTGTATTTTCCGCAGGCGACTGCGCTGATCATGTTTACCGTCAGGCCGTAACCGCAGCAGGAATGGGGTGCAAAGCCGCTATTGACGTTGAGCGATGGCTCGAGTCTGGCAACAAGGCATAGCCTCAGATCTGATACTTCAAATTTATTTTTTTCTTTCTCCAATCTTGAAATATCCGATCATACCATTATATTTATTGCGATGATTTTCGGTGCCAAAACACTTAAAGAAGGAGAACATAGAATGGGACAGAAAGAAGACAATCTCAAGAAACTTGCAAAGACAGGCATTCTCGCCAACTTTGTAAAAAGAAACAAAGGCTCATGGGATCACGAAGGATGGCTTGGACTCCTTGGCTCAATCAAGGAAAAAGGCTATTATCCTATTGATGAAGATCAGGTCGGACTCCTTCTTGAACAGAAGAAATCCCTCTACAAGGTCAAGAAATAAATTCACTCTTTACTTTTCAGGCTTGCTTTGATGTCGTTTGCAGTAAGGAAACGCCATTCGCCTGGAGGAAGTGGACCAAGATTTAAACCGCCAATGGCAATTCGCTTGAGGCGGTTTATTTTTGTACCTGTGCTTGCAACAAGCCGCCTAACTTCCCTTTTCTTGCCTTCTGCCATGGTAAATACATATGAATATCTGTTGATGCACTTGATATCTGTAGCCCGGATGAATTCACCTTCACTGTAAACGCCCTTGCGGATCCGCTCCAAAGCTTCATCGTTTATCGGCCTTTCGGTAGAAACCTTGTACTTCTTAAGGATTCCATATCTCGGGTGAGTCAGCTTTGCCGCATAATCACCGTCATTTGTCAGGATTATCAGTCCTTCACTGTCTTTGTCAAGTCTTCCTGCGGTGAAAAGACGCACTCCCGGTTCCGGAATTTTAACGAGATCAAGCACCAGTAGATCCGCATGCGGATCCGAGGCGGTTGAATAATATCCCACGGGTTTATTGAGCATAATGTAATAACGTCTCTGGAGCGTCACTTTTTTTGAACCCAGTAGGACTGTGTCGCCGTCCAGGATCCTTCTTCCGGGTTCAAGCACGTAGGAGCCATTGACACGAACCCTGCCTGATTTTACAATCTCGGCGGACTCTCTCCTTGACGCTGCTCCGGCCTGGCTTAAAAACCTATCAAGCCTCATCGGCCCTGAATCATTTTTGTTTTTGTTTTGATTATCCATGATTTGCACACTAAATTAGTATTTTATAAAAAGATTGCATATATGGAAGAAATCAAGCATAGCTCGGAAAGTTCAGGGATGATTCTTGGCTCCAGTACAGGCGCCGGTTCAATCTCTATTATTTCAACGCCCATCGGCAACATGAAGGATATTACGATGCGGGCGGTTGAAGCGCTTTCCGCTGCCGATATTGTCGCAGCAGAGGATACAAGAAGGACAAACAATCTCCTGTCCGCCCATAATCTCCATAAAAAACTTGTCAGCTGCCACATCTATAATGAACATAAGACAGTCTCCTATCTTGTTGAATCCGCCCTTTCCGGAAAGAAAATAGCCTATGTCTCGGATGCGGGCACCCCCTGCATATCCGATCCGGGATACCTCATTATCAGGGAAGCGCTTGCAAAAGGGATAGAACCTCAAATCATTCCAGGCGTTTCCGCCCTCACGTTTGCCGTGGCAGCTTCAGGTCTCCCTGCGGACAAGTTTAGTTTCCACGGTTTCCTGCCGGTGAAAAAAGGGAGGAGAGACAAGGCGCTAATGGAAATATCCGCCGAAAACAAGACCGTCTTTATTTTTGAGTCCCCATACAGGATGGAAAAACTTCTTAAAGAAATATCCGAGATAATAGGAAGGGATGCAAGAGTCGCAGTAATCAGGGAGGCGACAAAGCTCCATGAGGAGACACTGCGTGGCACAGCAGAGGAACTTGTACAAAGAACATCGGGGCGCAATTGGAAAGGTGAATGTGTAGTGGCAATATATCCCTGCAACAACAAGCAGGACAACGACAAATATGAAAGGGAAGAATATGAAAAAGATTGAATTCATGGGTTGGAAAAACTGTGTTGAACTCCAAAGCGGAAAGTTCCGTATCGTAGTGACAACTGAGGTCGGTCCCAGAATCATAGGGGCATTTGTGGGCAAAGGCGCGAACATGATGTGCGTTGTCCCGGAAATGGCTGGAAAAAAAGGCGGGAATGAATGGAAGATTTACGGAGGGCACCGTCTCTGGCACGCCCCTGAAGCAAAACCGAGAAGCTATGCCCTGGACAATTCCGCGGTCGAGATGAAAACAACAAAAGATGGAATCATGTTTACAGCCGGAACCGAAAAAGAGACGGGCATCTATAAGAGCATTACCATCAAACCCCTTGAAAAAGAAAAGTTCCGCATAAGGCACACCCTCCGCAACGACAATCCATGGGAAGTCGAGATTGCAGTATGGGCGCTCACAGTAATGGACACAGGCGGCGTCGCGGTAATCCCGATGCCTGCAGGCGACAAGAAAGCCCTTCTCCCAAATCGCTATCTTACAGTATGGCCATACACAAACCTGGCAGACGGACGCCTGACCTTCGGCGAGAAATATGTCCTGCTCCGTCAAAAGAAAGGCTTCAAGAATCCGAGTAAAATAGGACTCAACTGCGAAGACGGATGGATGGCATATGTCAACAGGGGAAGTGCGCTGATAAAAAGGTTCAAACACATGCCTGGCGAAGAATATCCGGACAATGGCTGCAGCATTGAAACCTATACATGTGATTTCATGCTTGAGATCGAGACGCTCAGCCCACTTTATCTTCTCGCCCCCGGAGAGGAAATTGTGCATGACGAGGAATGGGAAGGAAAAGACGGCTTCGGAGAAATAAACACCGAGAAGGACGCACAGAAGTATTTTTAATGCGGGCTTTTCCCGTAAATCAAATTCGAAATCCGAAACTGCAAAATTATAATCTTTGATTTTTTTTAACTTTTATTTTAACTTGTTTCGGATTTCAGACGCACCAAAACCATCGAACTTAAAATATGGAGATGCCAAGGAGCTTTAAATTAACCTATGAATAAGAACAAAAAGATAGAAGATATAGACCAGAACTTCAGGGCCCAGGAGTTAAACAGCAAGAAATACCATTTCTTTAAAATAACCGAAAAACCGTTTGAACTTGACGGGTTCGCCTGGTTTGACAAGGAGAAGGAGTTTTGCCGTCTCCCTGCTAAAATAATTTCAAAGGAATCATCTCTGAACGACGGGGCAAAGGGCCTTTCATGGTGCACGAGCGGGGCAATGATCAGATTTAAAACGAACTCCAGTGATATTGCAATAAGAGCTGAACTGCGTGACAAAGGCATCATGGACCACATGCCCCTCTCCGGGCAGTCAGGATTTGACTTGTATTTCCGGACAGACAAGGGATTGTCATTTCACAGAAACATAAGGCCTTCATCAGCAACCCCGGATTTTGTTGAAGGGGTGTTCGCAGAAAATCTCGACGGTGAAATGCGTGAATGCGTAATTTACCTGCCATTGTACAACGGAATAAAGACAATGGAGATAGGCCTCGCACCCGGAACAAAGGTGAAAGCGCCCTCCATGCTCAAGCATCAGGACCCGATTCTATTTTACGGCTCCTCAATAACTCAGGGCGGTTGTGCATCGCGTCCCGGAAATGCATATACGCATTTCCTTACAAGGTGGCTTGACGCCAACATGATAAACCTCGGATTCAGCGGATGCGGCCGTGGTGAAATAGAGATGGCGGAATGCATCGCCTCACTCAAGCTCTCCGCGTTTGTAATGGATTACGACCACAACGCGCCAAATCCAGAGCATCTAGAAAAAACCCATGAGATTTTTTTCAGGACAATAAGGGAGAAGCACCCTCACCTGCCGATCGTAATCGCGTCAAAATGCGACTTTGACAACAATGTTGAAATAAATTCAAAACGGCGCGAAATCATAAAAAGAACATATTCCAATGCAGTCAAGGCAGGAGACAGGAAAGTTTACTTCGTTGACGGGGAGAAGATGTTTGGACAGACAGACAGGGATGCCTGCACTGTTGATGGCTGCCACCCAAATGACATCGGATTCCTGCGGATGGCTGAAACAATTCTGCCCGTACTGAAAAAAGCGCTGGAGTGATCCATGCTCATCCAACGGGATGATTCTGAATATCCGCCATTAATTTCAATACCGCAAGCTCTTTGGCTTTCGCCTCGACATCAAGTGTGAAATCCGTTTTGAGCTTAAGCCAGCAGCTTGGAAAATCTTCAGGATTTATGTAATCCGAATGGGATTTGAAGCCCTTCTGCTCCCATCCGTTCTTCGGTGATGATATATGGAAATAGGGTTCAGCGTTTCTAGACTTCCATGTCTCGATGCATAAACCAGAGGCATCTTCAACAGAACAACCGTCTGGATTGCATCTATGATGGTGGACGTCGTAAACAAGAGGTACTTTCAGTTCCGCACAAACTTTATATAAATCATCGGGAGTGTATGAGACATCATCATTTTCCAGCGTTATACGTCTTCGCACCCTATCAGACAGTTTTTCAAAATTCATACGGAATCTTTCAATGGCCTCCTTTTTGGAGTCATATCTTCCACCGAGATGAATGTTGATTGTGTCGGCATCAAGCAGTTCAGCAAGCATACCATGACACTCCAAGTCTTTTGCGGAATTCGCAACGACTTTCTCATTCGGGGATGAAAGGACTATGAATTGGTCCGGGTGGAAGCTCAGTCTGATATTTTTTTCGGCCGCAAATTTACGACATGCGAACAGGGTGTTTTTTATTTTATCGGAATCCGGAAGCTCATCAAGCAGGTATCCAGCGTCGGGATGTGTATAAACAGGAAAAAGGCCGGAACAAATTCTGAATGCGCCAATCCCCATTCTGTTGACTGCGCGCAGGGCAAGTTGCAAGCTTTCACAATTCTCCAGACAAGTACCGCTTATCTTCCGGATTCTATCCCTCTTCTTAATCTTTAAAACAGACGTGGCGGTAAATGTCCTGAACTTGATAGGTTCCCTGATGAACATGCAGCACAATCCGAATCTTATCACAGGAGGCTCCAGACCCTGTACAGTTCGGTTACTCCCCAGGCCTGGGCGTCACATCCCCTCTGTGTGTGTGGATAGTCACCGTCGAGAATCTCAGGGATGTTATGAATACAGGCTTTCTCTAGAAGAATCTTTGAGGATGCGAGGATCGACTTCGCGGTCTTCTTCCCTGAATTACCGTAGGTGAGATAATAGGCTTCAGAATATGATGGGAACTGCCATGTCCAAGCTGTGCCATTGTGATATGCGGGCTTTCTCCTGTAATCCTCATCGCCTTCATATCTACCCCAGTATGGATTCAGAGGATCATTGATTACTAGTGAATTCTTGCCATATACAGGCAGCTGGAATGAAACCGGCCTATCGGCAAGACTTCGGATGGCTCCTGGAATTAGAAGGGATGATGATGCTAGTAGAATATTCCTGCATATGGCCGGATCCTTGACAAGGCCAAGAGTTATAGCCAAGAGTTGGTTTGGCCTCAGCGAGTCACCCTTTCCAGCCTTTGACGCAGGTTGTCCAAGTTCTCCATGGAGACAATCAGCGAGATATTTCACATTTTCCAGATAAAAGAGTTTCATAAATGAATTCCTCACTCTGTCCGCAAGAATCCGCCATTCCCTGTTATCGGTATTTTCAGCCAGGAATGAAAGCGCAAAATACCATAGCGCCTGTATTTCCACCGGATAGCCCTCGCGCGGAGTGCCTGCGGGATAATTAGTATCCATCCAAGTGAAGTGTGAAGGGCTATAAATCAGACCAGAATCCTTGTCTGAAACAATTCCGTTCGGCGTTCCTTTGATGTAATTATTCGCAATACTTTCAAGAATAGAAACAAGAGGCCCCCTACCAGCAATAGGTGTATTCAGAAATTCCTTTCGTCCGGTTTTTCTGATGAAATCGCTGCATGCCACAAACAGCCAAAGGGGAGCATCGCTGGTATCCCTGTTACCCGCAACAGCGCCTTGTATGGTGTTAGGCAGAGTGCCCCTGTCCTCGAATTTAGAAAACAGAAGAAGGATCTGCGAAACCTCATCAATTTTTCCGGCGGCAATCAAACCTCTCGCGCAAATGAGAGTATCCCTGCCCCAGTCAAGGAACCAGGGATATCCGGCTACAACAGTCTTTAAACCGTCCCGCCTGACAATGAACTGCTCCATCGCGGAAAGAAGGACTTTCTCAAATGAGGAATCAGCAGCCAAGGATTCATGATTGACATTGTCCAGCTGTATTTTCCTGTTCTCCAAAGATGTCATAACCTGTCCGGTAATCTGCTCTCCATCGCCACCTTCCAGAGTAATCTCAAAATATCCGGGACTAAACAGGTCGCTGAAAGCTTCAAGCCCGCGAGACGCCTCCTTCTCGTGATAAACTGAATACTGCCACTCAGGCGCAACCATGAATTTCCCCTTGAAAGTGCTTATGACGAGGCTTCTATCATTAGATGGGGAAAATGTCATTGATTTATGGTTGGCGTGAACGGATTTAGGGAAATGAGTCTCCGCCCCGTACATGGCCTTTGTTTCCATGTGAAAATTCCTGTCCTCGATGTCTGGACGCACTATGATTCTAACGGAAAAATCATCAGAAAGATATTCGACTTCATTTGAAGCCAGTTGCCTGAAGATTTCAATCCTCACCGCATTTTCATTATCAAGCATAAGCATGTTGACGCATATATCGACAAACAGTCCGTTGCCTACCGGAAGATGAAATTTCCAAGTTCCGCTTCCATCGGCGTTGATTGTGAAATTCTCTACAGTGTCAAGAGCGAACACCTCCATGCGGCCATGAAAGTCAACCCACATCCTGCAACGCCTCCACATGATATGGCGGTCCTCTGGATAATCAATGCTGAGATTTGCCGCGAGCAAGGCGTCATACCTGCTTTTCAATTCCCCCCATTGAACACATGAATGCAGCATGCCGCCCCTTCCATTGGTATCCAGGAAAACAAGCGGGGTTGAACGTATATCGGCGTTGGCATAGACTGAACGCACCCTTGTATCATCGGGCGAAAGCAGAAGGATCTCCGACTCCTCCCTCCTTGACTTATTCTCCGCATAAACCGATATCTTCATCTTCATTATGGTATGGGTCTTCCTGGCCGGAAGAGGCAGGAACAATGCAAAATATCTACCCGAACTTTCCTTGAGGCTGTCCCTCTGGATTATAACTTTCTTTTCGTCCGTTATTCGCGCACGAAACCTGAAGGGGGATTTAACAAGTATATGATGGCCCGGCGGGATCATGACCATCCTCCTCATGTCGGTAGGCCATTCCCATACAACAACAGGTGTCTCCTCATGCGGATCGTAAAATGATGAGACGAATTCATACGGATCGTCAAGTAGTCTCAGGGCAAGCTCTTTCGGTTTAAGATCAAACAGGATATTTGAACGGTTTTTGCGGCAAAACACCTCAAACGCGAGAGCCTGAGCACTCTGCCGCACAATCTTGTCAGGTTTCTCGTGATTCTTCCCCTCAACTTCCGAGATGTAGTACAACTCCCTCGGATTTGCCGTAAGACAAAGCACTTGTCCCGCCGCAAGAAGAAGGGAAAACCTTTTCCCCGTCAATTCCGTCGGAACAAAATGCTCCTCGCTTATGATGTCCAAAAGGGATTTGGACTCAAAAGGGACATCATCCGCAAGCCACACAATCTTCGACACCTCTTCGCAGTCAAGGTTTACAAACACCATCAGATTTTTTTCACCCTTCGCGTCAGACCTTATAAATGCGATGGCGCGGGGATGTCCGGAATCAATGAACTCTATCGATGAATTATTGAAGAATGCAGGATGGCAGATAAGAATTGAATTCAGCCTGCGGATATGTGGAATCTGGTTCTCCGGGCTTCCCCAGTTGAGCGCATTGGCCTCGTGGACATCAATCTTCTCAGTCGCAAACCATTCAACGCCATTAGTAAAACCGAAGGCGCCATTGCTTGAGGTAAGGGCGCAGAGGGCCGTCCTCATCTGAGCGTAAACAGGTGAGATGGATGCTAGCCGGTTATTGTCATGTGTCTCCGCATAATGAACCATAAGTCCTTCCGAGAAGCTTATCTTCTGCGCATATGGCACATAGCCTTCAATCTGCTGCCTTGTGAAATTCTGAAAAAGCTCGGAATACGCACAGTTCATGTTGGCTTTGTCAAGCAGCTGCCTAGTGACCGCAGGATCACCGCCCAGACCTTCGAGAAGGAAAATGGTGTCCGGGTATTCATTTCTGACACGGGCTATTATGAACTCCCACGCGTCTCCCGGAATCATGTAACCGGCATCACAACGGAATCCGTCCACCCCCCTGCTGCACCAGGTTATGAAAACTTCCGCAATATATTTCCAGAGATCAAGCCTGTTATGGTTTAATTCCGTGAGATCCCCCCAGACAACCCCCCAGGCCCCTGGGCTGTGGATAGTCCCGTCTGATTCCCTTACGAGCCATTCCGGATGGTCTTCATGAATCTTAGATGCCCAACCGGTGTGGTTTATCGCCAAATCGATAAACACTTTAGCATTCCTGCGGTGAACCGCGTCAACAAGCTCTAGAAACTGATCGAGCGGGGTCGACTTTTTGTCGAACTCGGCTAGCGCCGGATCAACAGAAATAAAATCCAGCGCAGCGTAGGGACTTCCGAAACGCCCCATCCTGGCAAAAACCGTAGGTGTCGGATTCACAGGGAGAAGATGGACTATCCTGCACTTAAGCCTGTCAATTATTATATCAAGCTCCCTTATCAGGTTTCGGAATGTGCCCGACGGTGGAATCACGGAATATCCTTTGCTGTCCAATTGGTAAATAAGGGAGTTGACATCGTCACCAAGTTTTTCCTTTTTACCCTTATTGGCGCCAAACTGCCTTACAAAGGCGCAATATATGCTGTTTGCGCAGCAAAAGTCCGAGGGTTCCACGTTTATATGCAGATTGTCCCCGCCAACCCAGACAGGTTCAGAAGATTCATCGGGGAGGAAAAGGCATTTCGCCTCGAAATGTCCTACTTCCAGAAGGGCAAGTGTAACTGAATAGGTTTTTGTTCCGGTCCTCTCCATGGGCACATCATGCCAATCCTGCCCACTCCTCTGACGCTTGGTCTCTACGGCTTCAATAATCTCTTTGCGCCTGATGAATGCATTGCCAAGATTTGTACGGAGAAAAGCCTTGCCTTTCGAGGGGACATCAACCTCAAGTTCAAAACTCGCAGTATCCCCCCTGAAATAAAGGGAATGATTTCCCGGCTCCGGTTTCTGAACTAGTCTCATATGGTATCTTTGTTTTAAAAGTGTTAGGTTTTAAGTTTTAGGGTTCAATGATTAAGTAATGCATTTGTTAGCCTGAAAAACCATTTTACTTAAAACTTAACACCTAAAACTTAAAACTTCTATGAAATACCCCGTAACTTAACACGAAGAGGCAAATACACAAACAATCCAAGCTGATAAAAACAATTGGAGATTTGCTGGCAGGCTGACCTCGACAGGCTCAACTAAGGAGAATCATCTCCGAGAGAACTGATCTTTTGCTTTCTCTATCTTATTTGATATTTGGAATGGAAAAAACAGGAAACATATAATATTTTGAATCATGAAATACTGTGAAGCAAAACCGGGGAGAATCTTTGTAATCCGTCTTGAGGACGGGGAAATACTCCATGAACGCATCGAAGCATTTGCAGAAAAGAAAAAGATAAAAGCAGCCGCCCTTGTCGTCTTAGGTGGCGCCGATAAAAACAGCAGAGTGATTGTCGGCCCCGGTAAAAGCCGTGCAAAAAAAATAATCCCAATGGAACTGACACTTGATGACGCCCATGAAATATCTGGAGTTGGCACAATCTTCCCGAACTCGAAGGGTAAACCCGTCTTGCATATGCATATAGCTTGCGGAAGGAGAAAATCTACTGTTGCAGGATGCGTACGCCGTGGCGTTAAAGTCTGGCACGTAATGGAACTTGTCATCTGGGAATTAACCGGCACCTCAGCCAAACGCCTGCTCGATCCGAATACCGGGTTTGAACTGCTCGATCCTTCGGCATAAGATATAAAACTGAATAAATCGTTATTGCCGCATATCCAATATTATCAGGAGAAAAAATGGAATCGTCATCCGACAAGAAAGTCAGTATAAGTTTTATAAAAAAGAAAAGATATCTGGCGATGTGCTGTGAAATAATTCAACGTGAGTCCTGTCTATGCGCTTCACGTTCTGAAAACATCATAGATCTTCAATTCATATCGCAGGGATATCACGATCTTGAAAGCACTGATATGTCAAAACGCCTTCAGGAGCACATCAACAATGTGGATCATTCAAGATATGAGGCTATCGTGATGGGGTTCGCCCTCTGCAACAACGGCATAGTCGGACTGAAGAGCGTAAACATTCCACTGGTGATTCCAAAAGCGCATGATTGCATAACCCTGTTTCTAGGGAGCAAGGAAAGGTACAGTGAATATTTCAACGCCAATCCAGGGACATATTATCTCTCTTCCGGCTGGATGGAGCGTGACAGCGAAAATCTTGTCAAGATGGAAAACACAGTGATGTCAAAACTCGGCCTCGATAAAACCTATGAACAGTATGTTGAGGAATATGGGAAGGAAACCGCCGATTATCTAATGGAGACGCTTGGCGGCGGCCTGGAAAAACACTACGATGGAATCTGCTTTATCGACATGGGAGTCGTCAATTCCGACTTCTACAGGGAACAGGCGATAAAAGAAGCTGAGAAAAGAAATTTCAAATTCACGGAACTGCAAGGCGATCTTCGCCTGATTCAGGATTTATTTGACGGAAAATGGGATCAGAAAGACTTCCTCGTTGTAAATCCTGGCGAAGAAATCAAACCCAGCTACGACTGCAGTGTGATTTGCTGCAAATAAATTCGCATACCTGCGAATTTATAAACTGAAAAATGTTTTCCAAGAAGAATTTCGCTTTTAACATATCGGCATAATATATTTCAATATGAAACAGAAAATTTACATTGAGACAAGCGTGGTAAGCTACTTGGTTTCCCGTCCTTCAAAGGATATCGTGATTGCCGGGCATCAAGCGGCTACAAGAGATTTCTGGGAATTGCTCGTGAATTATGATGTCTTCATTTCAGGCATTGTGCTACAAGAAGCTGCGGATGGAGACAAGGTTCAGGCAAAAATGCGTATGGCTGCATTGGCAGGCATTCCGATTATCAAAATTGACGATCTCGTCAAAACACTGGCCATTAAGTTGATACAAGGCCGCGCCATCCCTGAAAAGTTCTCTGAAGATGCTTTTCATATTGCTGTGGCGGCAAGACATGGGATGGATGCCATCGTTACTTGGAATTTCAGTCATATCAACAATCCATTTACACGAATGATGATAAGGCAAATAATTGAAAACAATCGGTTTGCATGTCCTGAGATATGCTCTCCCGATGAATTCTTAGGAGAATGAAAATGACAGACCCTATCGTTGAAGAGGTTCGCAAGACAAGAGACGCTCATGCCAGGCGTTTCAATTATGACCTCAACGCAATATATGCAGATTTCAAATCGCACCAGAAGCAATGCGGGCATCCCTTGGTAAAATTATCTCCTAAAAAGATTGCCAACAAGTTGATTCACACAGGCAGAAAAAAATTGCAGAGCGAGCTTCCCGACAAGTGATCGCCCTCTAAAGAAGAGAGAATTGGTTTTGGCGTAAAAAAACACCGCCAGTACTGAATATCCCGTTTTGCCAGTTCCCAAGTCCAAGTTTTGCTGACCAGAACTCCGCCAACTGCGCAAATTTGAAACATCATTCATCGCTTTTTCGGACAAAGTTCGTATATTCCGCATCCGAATTTCGTTTTGCCAAGGTCGGCAATCCGGATCTTACCTTTCTCTTTTAGCCTTGTGTCCTGAGGTTGGAACATCTCAATACAGCTTTTGGTTCCAAACAGGAGAAGAAATGCACGCCAATCGCGTTCAGCTTTTAGACTGTATGAGGAGCATTACCTTCTTATAAGACGTTGTCCTCACTTCAGGCGGGTGGCGAGTTGCTTGAGCTCATCAGGAGCCAGCGACTCTGCAAAACCGGCGTCCACCTGCGCAAGGACTTGCCTGGCTGAGTCGGGATTGACCGATGCCGCCCGCAGTTCACTTACCTCATCCGGCATCAGATCCACTTTTGTTCCGTCTTTCTTCATAATGGAGCATATGCCTGTTTCCGGGCACAGTTCAATGTTCAGATTGTCCATTTGCCATTCCTCCCTTTGCGTTAATCCTCTGCCTGCTTATGATGAGCAACCTCTTACAAATACATTGCAAACCAAAGAATAACAAGGGAGTCTGCTCACTCGGGGTAAAGGCTTTATCCAGCATCTTCCAAACACTCTGCGAACTTCGCGTCTTCCCCCTTGCGAGCTTTGCGGTTAGGATTCTTTACCGCGGAGTACTCGGAGATTAAAACGCAGAGTTCGCAAAGGGAAGAAAAAGGATAATGCTTGGTCTTCATGCTCGCCCAAATCAAATTATTTGACTTTTTTATCTGATTTCTGCCTCAGCTCAGAGGTTCACAGGATGCCACACCCGCCCAATAACAAATCTCTCTTGTCTTTGCCGTTCATCAAGGTATGGTATTCGATTCATGAAATTGTTTAAGCTGATACCTTGTTGAAATCAAAGGAAGAGCACGGCAACGGAGTGCCGTGGCTACAAAAAATCAAAGCTGTAGCCGCGTCACGCTGCTGACGCGTTCCATTTCCAAAGAATGCAACTCGGTATTTAATTCCGGAACTTCAAATGCTGAGTTACATATTAAGAAGAGTTGCTTATTCGATCCTCGTAATAGTAGGGGTGATGCTTCTCACATTCGTACTGTTCCGTTTTGCCGCCGGCGACCCTGCTGAAATACTTCTCGGCAAAAACCCCTCGCCTTTTGAAGTCGAGCAGCTTAGAAAAGATTTATCCTCCGATAAACCTCTCTTCTGGGGAAACTGGCAGAAGACAGAAATCTTCCGATCAGTCAGATTCAACGAGAAAAAAGAATATTCGGGAATTAAAACCGAAGGGTCTACCGAATACTGCAAAGGGTTCATTAGGATTAACGGCGGAAATCTGTCTTTCACGCGAAACTTTGAACTTGCGGACACGAAACTCTCTGCAAATATTCTTTTCCGAGGATCCTTTGCCCTTGATGATAATAAATATTTTTCCAACTCCTGGAAAAATATTTTCATAGAACTGAAAAATCCGCAGGAAACCCTAATAATATCAACCGATAAAAGAGTTGAACTGAAACGAGTCGAATTCTACAGGGAATACAAGACTCCATGGGACAGCCAGCTCCTGGCCTCATTCCGGGAAATCATAACCTTCACCGACGCATTCCCTTTCCTAAGCTTCCTCAACTTCGGCAAGACCCTTCAGACAAAGGAGGATATACGTTATGTACTCTGGCGCGGAATGTGGCCTTCGCTTTTCCTCATGCTCCCGATTTTCTTCGGTGAACTTTTTTTCGGAATCTCTCTGGCCCTTGTCTCAACTGCATTCCGGGGGAGATTGCTTGATAGGACAATAATGATATTATCAGTGGCCGGCATGAGCATAAGCTATCTTGTTTTTATTATTTTCGGGCAGTGGTATCTCGGTTATTATTTCAACTGGTTCCCGGTCTGGGGATATGGTTCGGTGAAATATCTCGCGCTACCGGTGATTATCGGAATCCTCAGCGGACTTGGCGGCGGCGTAAGGTTTTACAGGACGGTTTTCGTCAATGAGCTAAATCGTGAATATCTACGAACCGCAGAAGCAAAAGGCTGCACACCATTCTCAGTCTATTGCAAACATCTCCTCGGCAATGCGATGATCCCTATCATAACACGGGCTACGACACTCCTGCCCTTCCTTTTCACTGGAAGCCTTCTCCTTGAGAGCTTCTTCGGCATTCCAGGACTCGGTTATGCCGGAATCAACGCCCTCATGAATTCCGATCTCCAGATGATTAAATCGCTTGTTATAGTAACTGCATTTATCTTTGTTTTTGTAAACCTTCTCTCCGACATAGCCTACGCCTGGGCCGACCCGCGAGTGAGACTGGAATAATCTGCAAATACATTCATGACCGGCAGTAGGATTCAAGTGAAAAGACATGGAGTCGGCATTGCTTGAAACAGCCTCCTTGACTTTCCTTGCCTTTTACTTGTCAAGACGTTATTTTAAGACTATTAATACTAATAAGGGAGGGACGGCAAATGCACAATATTATTAATCTGATTATGGGCTCAACGCTAATGTTGGCATTGGCCGGATGCGGAACATTGAACCAGAAGGTCGGAGGCCCGGAACTCTCAAACTCGGCCATGGAATTTGCGAAACAGATGCCAGCCGATGATTCATCCATGTCCATTACATACAACGGGAAAGAGCTGTCTACCAACAAATGGGGCTCGAAAGCATATCCCATATTTCCGGTTTTCTATTGGTCTACCATCGGCAATTTCACATCTGAACCCAGTTACGGCGTACGCACGTCAACAATCTTATTCCCGGTGTTTGTGCTGTTCCGCGATTCTTTGTATGACAATCTAGGGAAAAGACTGCAGTACGAAACAACTTTCAACATGGTACTGTTAGTCGGTTATGAAGATCGGGTGACGCCTCGCTCCAGTGACTTCAGGACTGGCGTCTTATGGATTCCTGGTATTGGACCATTTCTCGGGCTTGGACCTGAATTCTTCCAGTTTTTCTGGATTCCCTTCAGCGATTTCAAGTAGATAATGTCGATTCATATAGTTTTTCAGACAAACAAAGAAATAGTTTGTCTGAAAAACTATCAATTATAACTTGCAGGCAGCACCGTGTTTTTCGGCATAACGCTGGTGATAATCCTCGGCACGGTAAAACTCTCCTGCAGCCTTGATTTCGGTCACTATCTTGTTGCCGAGTATTCTGCTTTCCTCAAGCTTACCCTTCGAATCCAACGCCATATCCCCCTGCTCCTTGTCGTGGAAGAATATTGCTGAACGGTATTGAGATCCGACATCCGGGCCCTGGCGGTTTAGAGTTGTCGGATTGTGGATCTTCCAGAATGTTTCAAGAAGTTTCTGATACGAGACTTCTTTAGGGTCGAATTCTAGTTGGACTACTTCCGCATGTCCAGTATTCTCGGAGCAGACCTCCTTATAAGTAGGGTACTGCGTTTTGCCTCCCATGAATCCTACTGAAGTTGAAACCACCCCCTTAACCTTTGCGAATTCGTTTTCGACATGCCAGAAACATCCCGCCCCGAAAGTGGCCTTCTGGATATCGGCTTTCTTGTCTGACAATGAGGAATCCTGCATGAATGAGAGGGAATCTGAATTGACGCAGTATCTCAGGCCTGTCGGCTTCGGTCCGTCCGGGAAGACATGCCCCAGATGTGCATCGCACCTGGCGCAGAGTATCTCCGTCCTCTGCATACCATGACTGTTATCCGTTTTCGTGGCTACATGCTTTGAATTGAAAGGTTCGAAGAAACTGGGCCAGCCGGTACCTGAAACAAATTTCTGTTTTGATGTGAACAAGGGAAGGGCGCAACAGGCACAATAATATATTCCGGGCTTCTTGTTGTCATTCAGCATTCCGCAGAATGGCTGCTCCGTCCCCTTTCCTCTTGCAATCTTAAACTGGGCAGGTGTCAGATAATGCTTCCATTCCTCGTCAGATTTAACAATCTTTTTCATATATGAATCTCCTTCGTGCTTTTCTCCGGCGGCTCTAGCGCCTGAGAAAAGTACAAATAAAAGTGTGAATATAAATATTAATTTCCACGCCATGCTATAAATTTACACTTAAACCACTATTAAAACAATATTATCGAAAATATCAGCATGAAATGTTTTACCACTATTCCCGTAGGTTTCATTGATGTCAATTGCTATCTTGTTCCTTCGGAAACGGACAGATGCCTCTACATAATTGATCCCGGAGCCGAACCCGCGAAAATCCTCAAGGAAATTGACCGGGACAAATTCCTGGATTTCAGGATTCTGCTTACACATGGCCATGTCGACCATATAGGTGCAGTTCCAGATCTGATGAAAGAACTTCCCGTATCAAACCTCTATCTTCACAAAGACGATATAACTCTTTACAAAAGTCCAAACAACTGCCTTCTCCCATGGATTCCGCTCGTGAAGGACCTTCCGGAGCCATCAAATGAAATCAAAAACTGCGAATTTCGCATAATTCATACGCCGGGACATACCCGAGGGGCCGTTTGTTTTCTGTTCGAGAGATTAAATGCCCTTTTCAGCGGCGATACGATTTTCAATTGCTCCGTAGGCAGAACGGATCTCCCGGGCGGAAGTCAGGAAAGTCTTATGAAATCAATAAGGGAAAGAATATTCACATTGCCTGACAATCTGGAAATATTCCCCGGACATGGGGAGTCGACTACGGTAGGATTTGAGAAGAAAAACAATCCTTACATCTGAAGAATAAGGGTCGACAATCATGAGATTATATTTTTTTGAAGCCGGCATTTTGAAAACCCAGAAACATTATTTTACACTTAACCAGGGTGTGGGAGAGGATTTTGACGTTCCGGTTCCATTTATACTGATCGATCATCCAAAGGGCAAAGTCTTGTTTGATACTGGTAACGCATTTGAAACGATCCATGAAAAAGAGGCACACTGGGGTGGCGTCCTGGCAGCTTACAATCCGATAATGACAGAAGACCAATGGTGCGTCAACGCCATCAAAAAGGTCGGATGCTCGGCGGAAGATATAAAATACGTAATTCTGTCCCACCTGCATCTTGACCATGCCGGCTGCGTGGGACATTTCCCAAACGCCCGTTATCTTGTCCAACGTGATGAACTGCATTTCGCCTACGTTCCGGATCCATATATGAAAGCGGCATATATCAGAAAAGATTTCGACAAGGATGTCGATTGGTTCATCCTCAATGGCCGAGACGACGATAAGTTCGACCTGTTTAACGATGGCGCCATTCAGATTTATTTCACCCCAGGACATACCCCGGGCCATCAGTCTATCCTGGTAAACCTGACGAAATTCGGCCCAATGTTCTTCGCCGCATATTCATGCTACACCAGGGAGAATCTGTGTAATGGAACTTTGCCGGGGCTGATGTGGAATGCCAGCGAAACCGTACGCTCAGTCCAGAGGATGAGATTTCTACAGGACACTATGGGCGCAACCATTATCACCGGACACGATCCGGAAGAATGGAAGAAAATCAGGCAAGCCCCGGAATTCTACGAATAATCAACCATCTGGAACGATTGAACTAGAAACTATTTGCGGCGCCGGAGCATTCCCAGCCACTCTTTTGCTTCAGTACTGTGGAATACCGCGGAGATGAAAACGTACATCACGACAAAGAAGGAACCTGTGATTGAAAGAGGAATCAGGTCGCGTGGAAGATATTTCACCTGGATGTCAGCTATCGACTGATATATGAACCAGCATAAAATCAGGACATAGGTGGATACCGCCATTGTCCTGAAAAGACTCGGAAGGATCGCGGGCAGATGGAGTGCCCCCAGCTGTTTTTTCAGCAGATAAAGCAATACGCCGCAATTCACAAAAGAACAGATTGAGGTTGCCAGCGCAATCCCGGCCTGTTTTAAAGGCCACATGAGGATAAGGCATAGAACTATGTTCAGAAGTATGCAGCTGATGGCGATTTTCACTGGTGTTTTCATGTCTTTCCGGGCATGGAATCCGGATACAATAATCTTAACTGCGGAAAATGCAGGTATGCCGATTGCATAAAGCTGCATTGTCAACAGTGTCTCATAAACTTCCCGCTCTCCAAATTTTCCGCCGAAATAAAAGACATGGATAAGCGGTTTGCTGAACACAAGCGTAAAGAGCGCCACTGGAATGCAGAGGAAAAGGATGTTCTGGAGTGCGTGAAGGAAGGATGAGAGCATGCCTTCAATATCGTTTTTTGCGGCATATCTGGAAAGATCGGTAAGGACGACTGACCCCATCGCAACGGCAAAAACGCCTATCGGCAAATCGATGAGCCTGTCAGAAAAATATAGCGCCGGAACCGCATAGTCGCTTATGTAGCAGGCTATGGTGCGGTCAATGACAAAGCTTATCTGAAGTACGGACGCGCCGATTATCCCGGGAATGGTGAGCTGATATAATTCTTTGACGACCGGCTCTTTCAGGAGATCCTTCAATTGTATCCCGGGCATGAGCTTTTCTTTCTCAAGCATCCATAGCATCATGACAAGCTGGAGAACCCCGGATGCAAGCACAGATAACGACAGGGCATACAGCATGTATCTTGGATTATCTTTATAGTATGGGCAAACAAATAAAAGACATAGAACCATCACTATGTTTAAAGTTATCGAGGCTACTGCAGGCATGAAGAACTTTCCGATACTGTTCATCACAGAACCGAAAATACCTATCAGACAGATGAAGAACCCATAAGGGATTAGAATCGGGAGGAGTTCAAAAGTGAGTTTAACTCGTTCCGGCGCGCTTCCGAGAAAAGGGAGTATAACCAAGGAACCTGCCGCTATGACAATACAGATCAGTGCAAGTATAATTCCAAGCACCGCAGTGATTACGGTTAATTTTTTTCTTGCGGAATCCTTGCTTTCCTTCTCGAAAGTGTGGGTCATGATCGGCACCAGCGCGGTTCCGAGCGCGCCTTCCCCCAAGAGCCTTCTCAACAAGTTGGGAATCATGAATCCCATGGCCCAGGCGGACATGTACTCCCCTCCCCCGACAATCCTGGAAAGGAGCATCTCCCTGGCAAGACCAAGAACCCGCGAGACGACGGTCGCAAGACCTATCCCGGAAGTGTTTTTCAATAAGTTGTGTTTTTTTTGAGGCATATATGGTTTTTCGCAAAAGGAGTACTTTATGGCAGATTGGGTTAAATGCAAAAGCTTTGAAAGACTTCACGAGACAATGATATAATCCTTACTCAATCATCTTCAGTTACTAGTCGTCCCATAATAGTCTAGATTCATTTCCTCTTCAACGGAGCGCGGGTTTTCCAACCCGCTGTATTCTTTCTATGGCGGGTAAGAAAACCCGCCCTCCGTTATTATCAAACTCCATTCTATTTCGAGACTACTATTAATTCCCCAGCATGGCACAGTCTACTCTCCACTCTGACACCTATTTCTATGTTTGTTAAGTGCTGACAAAACCGATTTCCGACCCTTCTCACTCCTTGGCTGTTTTCCCATCTGGGATTGGCGGTAGCCCCAGCTCCTTTAGAAACTCGTTATGCTTCCGAGTCGCCAACTGGATTTCTTGCTCGATTTTCACCAAGTCCTTGTGAGTCGTTGCCAGGTCGATCTCGGATTCGGCGATTGAAGTGCTGATGTAGCGCGAGATGTTCAGGTTGTAACCTTCATCGGCGATTCGCTTCATCGAGACGCGCTTGGAATAACGATCCTCTTCCTTGCGGAATTGGTAGGTGTCTATGATCTTGGCAATATGCTGTTCCGTCAGTTGGTTCTGGCGTTTGCCTTTCACGAATTGCTCAGCGGCGTTGATGAAGAGCACGTCGTCCGGCTTCTTGCATTTCTTGAGCACAAGAATGCACACCGGGATGCCCGTGGAATAAAATAAATTGGGAGGCAACCCGATGACCGTGTCAATGTGTCCATCGACCAGCAGCTTGGTGCGGATACGCTCTTCCGCGCCACCCCGGAACAACACACCGTGGGGCAAAATAATGGCCATGACGCCTTCATCCTTGAGGTAATGAAAACCGTGCAGCAGAAATGCGAAGTCCGCAGCGGATTTCGGTGCGAGACCGTGGTTTTTGAATCGCACATCTTCGCCCATGGCATCGGTGGGATCCCAACGGTAGCTGAAGGGCGGATTGGCGACGACGGCATCGAAATAGGGTTTCTTTGCGGGGTTCATTTCGCGCAGGATGTCCCAATCGTTGGTCAGGGTATCGCCGTGGTAGATTTCGAACTCCGAATCCTTCACTCCGTGCAGCAGCATGTTCATGCGTGCAAGGTTATAGGTAGTGATGTTCTTTTCCTGACCGTATATTTTTCCGATGCCGTGCGGCCCCATGAGCTTGCGCACCCTGAGGAGCAGTGAGCCGGAACCGCAGGCGAAGTCGAGTACGCTGGTAAGGCGGTCTTTCTTCCCGGTGGCGGGTTCCTGGCTGTCCAGCGTGACAATGGTGGCGAGTATTTTAGAAATCTGCTGAGGGGTGTAGAACTCGCCCGCCTTCTTGCCGGAACCGGCGGCAAACTGGCCGATCAGGTATTCATAGGCATCGCCCAGGGCATCGATGTCGGAGGAGAATTCCGCCAGCCCTTTTGCGATTTCCGCGATGATGGCGCAGAGCTTGGTGTTGCGGTCTTCGTATTTCCTGCCGAGTTTGTCCGAGCCGAGATTGATCTCCGAGAACAGGCCGTTGAAGGTGCTCTCGAAGGATTCGTTTTCGATGTATTTGAATCCCGCCTGCAGGGTGTTGAGCAGTTCGCCATTCTGGGTGCGGGCCATGTTGGCGATGCTGTTCCAGAGGTGCGGCGGCTGGATGACATAATGCACCTTGCGGCGCATTTGTTTTTCAAACTCGGTGATGTCGTCGGGATTGTTGGCATACCAAAGGGCTAACGGCACGCGGCGGTCGTCGCCCGCCAGCTTAGGATAATCTTTCCCCAGCTCCTTTTGGGCCGCCGTTTCGTAATTGTCCGAAAGGTAGCGCAGGAAGAGGAAGGACAGCATGTAATCGCGGAAATCGTCCGCGTTCATCGCCCCGCGCAGTTGGTCGGCGATGTTCCAGAGGGTCTTGCCCAGTTGTTTTTGGTCTTGGTCGGTCATATTGTTTTCACCTTTGATAATTCGTTTAACAGTCGTTCCAGCATCCCGCCTCGTGCAACATGGGGCGTAAAGAGCGCATCGGCATGTTCGATGACAAAGCGGTTCCGCGCCTCGGCCGCCGCCAAATTTCCAGTGACATCTCGCATCTCCAGAATCAGCATCCGGTTTTCCTCAAGCGCATTGCGTACGCCCGGCGCAAAGGCGCAATCCTCGATTCCCCAGGCAGGGCAGGCAATCACCCGCCGTCCGTTTTTCAGCAGCCACTCCAGTATCTCTTTTTCTTTCGGAGAATGCCAGCCGCCGAAATAGACATCCGCCTCGGGAAAGGGAGCGAGGCAGGCCTCGCCCCTACGTACGGGCGACACCTGTGTCGCCCCTTGTGTCGCCCGGCTGCACAGCACCCCCAGCTTTTCCCCGTTCCACAGCGCCGGATTTCCAATGCCACGTAACCCGCCGCCCAATTCCTGCACA
>CAZION010000020.1:0-60403 GCA_964540865.1 uncultured Victivallis sp. | reverse complement strand
GGACTTGCAGGATTATCTGAAAAAGATTTCCGGAGCGGAACTTAAAATTGTAAATTCGCCGACTCCTGCAGTTAAAAACCAGATATATGTCGGGGAAAGCGAGTTCACGAAAAAACTCAGATTCACACCGGCCAAATTCAACAACAGCGGTTTTGAAATTATAGCCAAGGACAATTATGTGATCCTAGCCGGCTACGACCGTCTGAGCAAACCTGATCTGTCTTTGCTGGGCAAGCTCCCGAAATGGCAGGAGCTTTGCGGTGGGGAAAAATTCAGCTTTGACACAGTTTACCTTCATTATCTGAGTTATTTCAATGTACCCCTGGGCATATACCATACTGACGATGTCGGAACCTGGTATGCCGTTTCCGAACTGCTTGAGCAGCTCGGGGTACGCTTCTACGCACCGTATGAATACGGCACGGTAATCCCTGAAAAGAAAGACATTTCAGTGGCGGAGCAGAATCTGAAAAGTGAAGCGGCTTTCGCCCGACGCCACTGGGAATACTACGGTGCAATGCGCGAAGACAAGGAAGGGATATCCTGGCTCAAACATTTGAAATGCGGCAACAACACGGTAATCCTCTACGGTCACTCCACATACGATGTCTACAAGCTCAAGGAGCAGAAGGAACTGCATCCCGAATATCTTGCGTGTGACAAGGATGGCAAACCTATTTCCGGGTGGCCGCCTGGAATAGGAATGCCCCGTTTCGGAAACACTGCTTTCCAACGCGCCAGCGCCGTTTACATGAACAAGGTTTTTGATGTCTGGCCTGAGTTTTCCGCAATCACGCTCGGAGCTCCGGACGGCGGCATCACAGTTGACAACCGTGACATAAACCTCTACGGCAAAGATGGCGACTCGGTCGAACAGCGCGCCTCGAATTACTTTTGGGCATATAATGTTTTTCTCGCCAAAGAGCTGAAGAAGTCACATCCCGACAAATTCCTGCTTTACATGACAGGCTATGGGGCTGCCATGGTACCCACCAACTTGAAAAGCGACGATCCGGACAACATAGTCATTACATTTCTGCATCCATACAGCGCCTACTGCGTCCTCAAGTCCAACTACGAAAAAGCAACTGAGGGGCGGAAAAAATGGCGTGACGCCGTCAAGCAGAGGGTAAAATCCCCGATATGGGATTACTATTTGTACTATTTCTCCCCGGCTCATCCCCGTTTTCCGGTGTTCTTCACCGAATCGTTGCAGGAGCAGATGAAGGAAATGCAGCCTTACGCCGACGGTAAATTCATAGAGCTTCAGCCTGAATGGATAGCAAGGGGCATAAAGACGAAACAGGGTGGCCCGGGCCAGCGTATCGGAGAAGCGGCGATAATTCATCTTATGATGTACTGGCAGAATAAACTGTTCTGGAATCCGAACGCCGACCGGAAAGCGATGCTTGAAGAATATTACAAGCTGTACTTCGGCCCTGCCGCTGCGGAGATGAAAGAGTTTCATGAATTCGCTGAAGCCGTCTGGTGCCGTCAGGAATCCAGGAGCGTCACAAAAACAACAGGCTTCCTCAAGGAGGCTGACGTAGACAGGTATTTTGAAATACTTTCAAGGGCTCGCGTCAAGGCCGGAAAGGATACGGTTTATGAGAAGCGCATAGCCGCAATGGAGGAGGGATATCAGCCTTTGAAGAAACTTTTTGTGAACTTGCAGCGCAAAGGACCGGATGTCCGCGCATATTTTATCCCGAGCAATACGATAATTGACGGAGACCTTGCAAAATATAAAAATGGCTGGACCACTCTGCGGGACAAAACCAACGGGGAACTCAGGCAGTTTAACCGTACCGAAGTTTCTGTCTCCCTTTCGGAAGACAAAAAGAATCTTTTTGTGGCGGCATCCTGTTACGATAATAAGATGGACAAGATAAAGGCCGAGACAAAACTCAACGACTCTCCGACGATCTTTGAAGACGACGTGATTGAAGTCTATATCAACACGCCTGAACGCAGCTATTTCAAGATTGCAGTGAACGCGAACGGTGCAATCTTCGATGAATCTACTGACGTTTCCATAATCGAGCGCGACACCCTCCCAACGCTGTGGAATCCAGGGACGAAAGCTTTCGTGAAAAAATACGATGACCGCTGGACGGTCGAACTGATGATCCCGACAGCGGACTTCGGCCAGCTCGGACCGACACAGCAGTATCCGTGGGGAATCCAGATCGGACGCACCCGTTTTTCCGAAGGCGTTGAAACATGGGCTCTAGGTACCGGTTTAGGTCGTTACGACACTTTAAACCAGTGGGGCAACCTCTGGATAAGGCAGTAAAAATTCGCATATGAAGCACCGTATATGTCCGGCTAAAGAAGTATGTTGGGCGTTAGCCCGACAATATTTTAAATTGAATACAATAAAGGGAACCTAAACTGAAAAACGAAGAGTGTCGGGCTAGAGCCCAACATAAAAAAAACAGGAGATTTATATGAACAAGAGAACTATATGTTTAACATTCACCCTTTGCATGATGTTCACGATACCCATGTTAGCGGAACAAGCATTGAACGTGTTATTTATCGGCAACAGCCAGATGTCGCATTACGATCTGCCCTCAATGATCCATATCATGGCGGAATCTGCGGCACCTGACCGGCCGCGTATTGAAGTCGGTCGCGCGATTGTCGGCGGCAAGGGCCTGAAGGGGCACTGGGAAGCAGGCACCGGTGAAGGAACTCCGCGTGGCATGATTGCGGACTGGAACTGGGATTATGTCGTCATTCAGGACATATACGCTCACTTGGGAAACAAACCAAGTCCACAAGTGTTCGAGGACTATGCGACACGCTTCGAGCATTCGGTGAAGCAGGCCGGTTCGAAGATGATCATTTTAGCTACCGCAAGTGTCACAGAGTTCACCATAAATACATATCGTTACCCCGATTCCTTTAAAGAACTGAACGACATGCAGATCGCGTTCGCAAAAAAAATGGGGATTCCCGTTGCAGCCGCAGGCTATGCCTGGATAAAATACCTGGGCCCCTCCCCCACCTTGGAACAGCGCCTCGATCTCTACGACAAGGACAAGGGACATCCCGGTGGCAAGGGGACCTACATTTACGCCTGCCTCCTTTACGCGGTGATGACCGGACTCAATCCGGAAGGCTTGCCGCATGAATTCAAAAACATCCGTGGCGGAATATCCATTCCAGAAGATGAAGCCGTAAGAATGCAGAAGGCCGCATGGGAACAGTATCAGGAAAATAAACTGCAGTCCAGTCAGCAGGACTCATCGGTAAAACTAACCAGGGACTCGGAGCCAATATCCAAATTCAAAATAGAACTATCTGTTCCTGGCAAATTCACCGCAGACATGGAAACCTGCGAAAAACGCATCAACACGGCTGCTCCGGCCGTCCGTCAAAAAGTTGTGGAAGGCATGGCGGACATGATGCCGGGCTTAAGTGGAGATGCGTGGCGGCTCCTGGTTGAAGCCGCAGAAGGAACGGATGCGGAAGCCAGGCAGATCGCGTTGCGCGGACTGATTATGTCTGTCTCCGCAGATAGGGTCACTGAACTGCTGAATAATGCAGAGGTGCTCGCAGTGCTTAAACCAAAAATCAAACGGATGCGCGAACTGTTTGCAGGTCGCAAGTGGCAGGAATTGGTCGCTGAGTTCAAGGATACCGATCTTCTTGGATGGCAGGATAAGGCTTTTGCTGCCGAGGCCTTTTCAATGCGCGGTGAAAGCTACTTGAATTTAAAGAACGGAAAGGAAGCTGAAACGGATATCAAGAATGCGATAGGGCTCTCTCCCGCCAATGCGAATATCTGGTTCAGGCTTGCCGAAAACTACCGGCAGAATTTGAATGACAATCAAAAAGCCCTTGAAGCCTATGTCAAGGTGACCGAAATGACGAAAGGCTCCCTCGGATGGATGGAATGTTCTGCCGTTCTGAAGGCAACCGCCATTCTACGTGAACTGGGCAGGAACGAGGAGGTGCTGAAAATATTGGAGACCGCCTACATGGAGAAAGAGAGCCCTTACCGTATGCAGAAGTTTTCCGCTTACGTAGATGCTTTGACTGCCCTGGACAGGAAAGCGGAGGCGATTGCAGAGTGCAACAAGTTCCTGCAGCTGAAAATATCCGCCGCTGAAAAAAGCGAAATCGAAAAGAAACTCAAGGTTCTTCAAGGCGAAGCCAGCCGGCCGCCCGTAAAATAATACTGCCAGACAACAGCTCAGTCCTGCCGGGGCCTAATCGCAGATGGCTCTGTGAAATTTATTCCTCTATTCATCGCCGGAACTATAAAAATGCCATATCGGACATTATAATAAAGATATAAAGCATTGTTTAATACAGCGGCAAGTTATATTATCCTTGAAAAAAAATGAAAGGGAACTCACTATGGGCAACCGCATCTTAATGGCGATAGGAGCGCATGCCGACGATATCGAGCTCAACGTCGGCGGAACTCTAGTCAAATACATGGAAATGGGATATGAAATCGTATATGTAATGTCCACAAACAATATGTCGGGCGGATGGACCAAGCTGCGTGCGGACGGAACGAGGGAGACGCGCATACCGCCGTTCGATGAGATCATGCCTCAGCGGAAACTCGAGGCTGCGGCAGCGGCAAACTTCTTCGGCACGGAAGCGATTCATCTGGACCACCCCCAGCGCCACTACATGGGCAGGGACAAGAAAATGGTCGAACTGCGCTACGGGAATCAAATGCCGGACTGCGTTGCACCTGAAACGCCGACAATACTCACCGCACATGAGCACAAGTCGTGCACAGAGCAGCTTGCGGAACTCATGCTCAAATACAAGCCTGAAGCCGTATTAACACACGGTCCGATAATGGTTGACATGGAACATGTCGGCACATGCCTCCTGGTGACAAAAGCATATCTACATGCCCTGGGATCAGGCCTTGACGGCATGCTTCTGCACTGGTCGGATCTCACCCCGCCCATATTCGGCGACACCTTTTCACGCTGGGATACTTTCATTGATATAAACCCCGCCTGCTGGGAGCAGAAAATGAAGGCCATAGGCCTGCATGCATGCCAGATACCGGATCCGTCAAAACTGGATTTCCCTCCCCGTGCGGCCGCCTGCGGCTGCCTTCATGCCGAAACATTCACAATAGGCGGTGAAAGCCTAATGAGTTCCACATATGAATTCACAAATGAAATAATGGAGCATAGACAATGAAGTCATCATTTGAAAAGATCCTGAAGGAAGTCAACACCAACTGGCTGATGGAAAATTCCAGGAAGCTGATGGATATAGAGCTTGGCCAGACGTTCGATCATTACCACGCGGCTGCGAAGTTCACCGCAAACCTGATAAAAGAGGCCGGGATTGGAAACTGCGAGACAATAGAGTTTCCTGCAGACGGAAAAACAGTCTACCAGGACAAACGCATGCCCCTTGCCTGGAAGGCAAGCATCGGAAAGCTGACCATCAAGAAATCATCTGTCCCGTTCGAGAACCCTGTGGTCGCCGACTACAAACGCCATCCGTTTCATCTGGTCAAGGGTTCCGTGTCAACTCCGCCCGAAGGGCTGAACGCCCGGATAATAACCGAAGATCAGCTGTTTGCCGGACAGGATCCAACAGGCGCACTGGTCATGATAAATCCTTTCACACGTCCCCGCGCGAAAATACTGGTCCCCGCCCTTGACCTCGGAGCGATCGGACTGATTACGGACAATCTGGTCGGACGCTATGACACGCCACAGGGGATCCAGTGGGTGGCCGCATGTACCGAAGGAAGAAACTGGCACGTCCAGGCCGATGACCGCCCGTTCATATGTTTCAGCGTAAGTCCCGAAACCGGAGACCAGATCAGAGCCGCCGCCGTAGCGGGGGAAGTCATTGCGCATGTGGAATGCGACGGTGTCAGGTGCAAAGGCACTGTTCCGGCCGTGACTGCATTGATTCCCGGCAGGCAGAAAAAGGAATTATGGATCTTCTCCCACCTTTACGAACCGATGATCGATGACAACTGCGGCGGCGTGGTAGGCTCAATCGAATTTGCGAGAATCATCAAGAAGCTTGCCGATTCCGGCGAAATCCCTCCTCTGGAATTTTCACTGCGCCTGGTATTCGCCATGGAATTCTATGGTTATGCGGCATTCGCCGATAAAATGATCGCAAAAGGCGGGCACAATTCAATAGGCGCAATAAACACCGACAGCTTCAATGCCGACCAGCTGAAAATATTGATGGCTCCCCCCGGCACGCCGTTCTACGGCAATTACCTGATGGAGAAAATTGCTGATGAATACAAAGGGCAGACAGATCCAGTTCTGCTAAACGTTGTACTCGAAGGCATGTACATGGATGACATGTTCTTAAGTGACTCCACCATAGGGGTCCCGACATTGTGGGCCCTCGGACAAGGCAAATGGTGGCACAACTCAGAACAGAAAATAAACATCCAGTCCCCGTTGAGCTTTTCCAGGGTTGTCGCACTTATCGGAGCCTGGACGGAATCCGTCCTGACCATCAACAAGGAAACCCTCCCGTTTGCGGTTGCCGAAGCTTCGGCATATGCGAAGAAACATCTTTTGGACGAGGCGAAACGGATTCTCAACGCCTATGCTTCCGGCGAACTGAGAGTTGCTTCGGACATCAAGGAGGAAATACGGGAACGCATGAAACACCGGCTGAAACTGGAGGCGGAACGTCTGGCCGATTTCCGCGACGTCTGCGATTCGCCCATGATTGGAAAGCAGATAAAAAGCCTTGAGGCTGAAACACAGACCATTATCGCCGAAATTGAACAGCAAATCAAAAACATCCCCTGCCCGGCAACAGGCGTCAAAAACGATAAATGGTTTGATTATGCCGCATCAATTATTCCCAGCCGTGCAACTCCTGGATTCCCTTATGATTTGATTGCAGCCCCCAAAGAGGAACGGGTCCCACAGCCCGACGGAATTATCTACGGCCCGTTTGCAAATATCTTCTCAAACATGGACGGCAGGAAAACCCTGCAGCGCCTGGTCCGGGAGGCGGAATGGGAGGTTTGCACAGTTATCGCTCCACCAATGTTGAAGAAATATATAACGGCAATTTCAAGCATGTCTGATTACGGCTACCTGAAGACGAAGTTTAAAAATGCGTTGAAGAAAAAAGATATCGCCGATGCCATCCGTAAAACAGGAATTGCCGAGGGAGACCTGGTAATGGTGCATTCCGCACTCTCCTCATTCGGCAGAATCGAGGGAGGCGCGGAAACAGTAATTGACGCCATCCTTGAAACCGTCGGACCAAAGGGAACCGTACTGTTCCCGACATTCAACGTGTCCTTCACATATTTCGAAGGCGCCATAAATAAAAACCAGAAATACCGCCCCTTTGACAGGAAGGATCCGTCACAGGTGACTGTCGGAAAAATCCCGCAGGCATTCCTGAAAAGAAAAGGCGTATGCAGATCGGAACATCCTTCACATTCGGTAGCCGGAATCGGGCCGCTGGCTGAAAAATGCATCTCCGGACACAAGGAGACAGATTCACCTACCGGAAAAAGCAGTCCGTTCGCCAAGTTGCTTGAGTTCAAAGGCAAGACACTGTACTTCGGCAGCGGCATTGCTCCTACGACGTTCCTGCATTACCTGGAAGACGAAATGGAGCTTCCATATCTCGCCAACACAGTTTGCAGGATAAAAGATACAGACGGGAAAGTCCGTTCGGTAATGGTTCCGAAGCACCTGCCAGGGCACAGGGATTTCTATATTTCCGCAGGAGAAAATTCCAAGTTCTTCAAGAAGGCGAAAACACTTGGACTCAAGATAAATGAAACCTCGTTGAGCGTTGGGAAATTGCATGTAGTTGAAGTAAAAGATCTTCATGAAACCGGTGTCAGAATAATCAAGGAAGACCCGAATGTTTTCCTCTGCGACAAAGAAGAATGCATTTTCTGCTCGAAAAGTAAGATCCGGGCTTAGATATGGTTTTTCATTAAAATAATATTAGTCTTATTCCCTGTTGAGTTTCCTGGAAATGCTAGTAATTTAAGCTTAATTTAAACCGGAATATACAAGAAATGAACCTGCGGAGAATCCAATTTGATAACTGAAAGACAAATTTCCGACATTGTCCGCATATTGGTTGAAAATGTCAAACCGGAAAAAATCATCCTATTTGGCTCTTACGCCAAAGGGAATCCTAGTACTGACAGCGACCTTGACATTGCAATCATCAAAGATTCATCCCTTCCTACCTATAAAAGAAGCATTGAGATAAGGAAACATCTACGGGGACTCAAATTTCCTATAGATTTATTTGTCTTCACTAAAGAAGAATTCCAATCATGGGAAAAAGTGAGGCCTTCATTGATCCACGATATAAATGAGACAGGGAAACTCCTCTATGGATGAGAAACTTTCCCAGCTTGTACATGATTGGGTGCTTAAGGCGGAACATGATCTTGGAGCCGCAAAAACCCTTATCGAACACTCCCCTGACTATACGGATATAATATGCTTCCATTGCCAACAAGCTGTAGAAAAATCTATAAAAGCATATTTGACATTCAAGGAAATATCTTTTTAGAAGAGCCATGACTTAAACTATCTTTGGGAGTTAGTAGATGATGAGAAGATAAAAAATGAAGACATATACGCAGAAATAGACAAACTTAACGCCTTTTCGGTAGCCTCGAGATATCCAGGCTTTGGTGATAATCCTGGATTAGAAGAGGCTTGCTCTTTATATAATTCAGCTCTTAAAATTACAGACTTGATGTTTCAAAAATTAAACCCTTTATAAGCCTCCAGAAAGTTCCCGTCTGAAGTCAATTCCCCGAATGGCCCCACAAGTTCTTCAAGAAGGCGAAATCCCAAGGCCTCAAAATAGAAGAAACCTCATTGGGCATTGGCAAATTGCATGTTGTTGAAGTGAAAAATCTCCATGAAATCGGCGTCAGGATAATCAAGAAAGACCCGAATGTTTTCCTCTGCGACAAAGAGGAATGCATTTTCTGCTCGAAAAATAGAATCCGGAAGAAATGTTAGGGTTCAGGTATCATCGTTTTTCATTTAGCATTCAGCAAACGATTCTTCACTTCTCGACAGGTACGACAATACCGCGCATTATCACGTTCTGGCAAAGGGAATAGACTAGAAGCGTCGGAATTGCCGCTATTACTAGTGCGGCGAAGATGACTCCCTGCGAACTGCTGGTCTGCAACTGGTAGAGCCAGGGCATGATTGTCCACATGTTTTGATCCTGGCATATCAGGAGGGCCATCATGAAGTTGGAGTATGAACCGATGAAAGCGTTGAGTCCTATGACCGCGAGAATCGGTGTGCTGAGACTCATCGTGATCTGCCAGAAAATCCTGATCTCACCGGCCCCGTCAATTGCCGCACTCTCGTAGAGTTCCTGCGGCAGTGAGTCAAAGAACCCCTTCAGCATGAAAATGGCGTAACCGTTCGCTAGCCCCGGAAGGACAAGAGCCCAGTAGGTGTTGAGCAGTTGGAACTTTCTCAGAAGAAGGAAAACAGGTATCTGTGTGACCATCGGGGGAAACGCCATTGTCAGCATCAGGAACAAAAGCACCTTATATGTTGACGGCGGTCTGTACCTGCTTAAGGCGTATGCGGCTATAGGATTGAATATCAGCGCCATGACAATCGAGAGGGAGCAGTATACTAACGTGTTTAACAGCGCCCTTCCGTGAAGGAACAGATAATTCGATACGGCTATGAAATTTCTGACGGTAAATTCCCATCTCTTCTGGAATTTATTTTCCGAGAATGAAATGAAATGCGCATCACGCTGAGGAGGAATGATTCCATCCCAGGATGCAAAAGATGTTTCGCATTTGGAATTCAGGCTTTCCAGATTTTCGTACTTTGACTTCAGATGGTCTGCAAAGCGGAAGTCAATGCAGTCGATACTGATGTATTTATCTGGGAGCTGGTGCAGTTTCCCGTTGCCCGGCTCATTCCAGCCCTGCACAAAAGCAAAGTAGTCGGAGACAGCCATGTCGTTTTCAACATTGCCGTTGAAAAGAGGGACTTCGCTGAAATCACCGTACGAGCAGGAATATATCCTGTTCAGGTTTTCAATCTTTCCGTACTTCGCCTTGAGATACTCGGAAAATTGCGGCTTTGCCGCTTCGTCGGCCCTGAGCCATACCGGGTTTACGAACCCCCTGACGAAATTCAGCCAGTCCTCCTGTTCTTTTGCACCCGCGCCCGCAGGGAAACGAGGAGACAGGGCAATCTGATTCCAGGATTTATAAGCGGTTTTGTGCGTGTCGTTGTAGGCCTCCAGGGAATTAAAGTATACAACCTTGAGAAAGGCGTATTTGTAAAAACCCGGAACACTGATGAAAAAGGATTCACTGACAGGAAGGTTAAGCCTGAAATTGCGGTATTCCCGTCTGAACTGTCCTGGATTCGCCTGTACGACAATGGACCGCTGCAGATATATTTCAGGAGTCACGATAAAATTGTTCCAGTTCGCGAAGTCGGTACCTAGGGTATTGTTGAGTTTGCCCAAATCGCCTCCGCATTTTTTCGACATCAGTTCTTTAAATTTCCTTAAGTTGAGAGCCATTGTCCCGCGTGTGTTCGGGGTATGTACGGATGACAGTTCGCTGAAATAATAGGGGGATTTGTTCGCCTTTATGTAGTCAGTCCATTCATTTGCGAACTTCGCATTTGGTTTCTCCAGCGGGACGACATCACGGAAGGAGAAGCTCTCGATGTTGAATATCTGTTTGGCCAGGTCGAGTGATTCGTTGAAATAAGCTTCGACATCTTTCTTGTAAAGTTCATTGCTGTCCATCAGGTATTTTGGAATTGCAACGGCGTCGGGGGTATCCACGGCGCTCTTCGTAGTGCCTGAAATCATTAGCATGAACGGATAGATCATGGAGACTGCGCCTATGCACAGCACTGTGAAAATGCTGTAAAGCAGCAGGCGCGTCTTTAACGCCTTTCGCCCGATTCTTGAAATTATAGCCATGGGTCTACCCCGCTTTCACATGTTTTCACATTAAATTTTCCGGGACGGAAAATTTTTCTTATTTCAAATCCTGGAACTTCCGCACCTGACACCTAATCACTTCCCCTCTCCGACTATGTCCGCCATAGCTTCTTAGCGACGGCGGATTCAAGGGCTCTCCGATTCTCTGATTACTGGTCGCTTCCACCAATTTACGCATTTTCGAACTTTCGAACTTCTTCCCTACTTCCCTCCCGTCGCCTTGAATTCTATCTTCGAAAGTATCCGGAGCTGGTAGATTGTGAACCCTATCAGCATCAGTCCGAGCATCCAGGCCATCGCAGTAGCCTGCCCGAAATTCAAGTATGTGAACGCCTTGTACCAGATATGGAGATCGGCCACCTCCGTGTCCGCGCCGCCGCCGGTGAGGACGAGGATATTTCCCGCACCGCTGTACCAGGCACCGATGAAAGCGCCCACGAAATTTATTATGATGAGTGTTTTCAGGAATGGGAAGACGACGAAGAGAAGCTTGTCAATGAAGGTTGCACCGTCTATGTCGGCCGCCTCATAGTAGTCATCCGGTATCCCTTTGAGTGCCGCCAGATAGATGAGCGAACCCGGTCCCATTCCGGCCCAGACCATCGGAATGACGCATGATATCATTGACGTGCTCTGATCCTCCAGCCATCGCATCGGTTCGTTGAGGGTGCCGAAAAGCCGTGGCAGGAAATTAAGTGCGACAGAAGAGAGCGCCTCCCCCCTAACAGGGAAAAGAATCGGAACGGCTATGCTTGCGAACGCTCCGAAAAGCATCAGGCCGAAGAAAATGAAAACCCCCATCCCGAAATAGAACTCATAGAAACGCAGGCGGCTCGCAAACATCAGGGCTATTATAAAAAAGACGGCTCCGATTCCAATGAATCCGATCGCCGGAATCTTCATCACCACCATGTTAAGCATTCCGTAACGTGAAGGGTCGAAAAACTGTTTCCATAGCAGAACCGTTACAATCCCGGTTATCATTGCGGGAAGATAGTAGATTATCCTGAATACAATCTTCGCTTTCGGAACCTCCTGCAGAAGGACTGAGAGCGCTATTGGCGGAATAAAAGTCAGGCTTAGAACGATGAAACAGTACCTGAGCGAGTTCCATACCGCGCTCCACCAGAACCCGTCGAAGATGAGATTTCCGAAATTGTCGAGTCCGATGAAAATTGAACTGCCTATTATCTTGTAGTTGTAGAATGCCATCGCGGAACCCTGGGCTATCGGCGTATAACTCCAGACAAGGATTGATCCGACCGCAGGCAGCAGGAGCAGATAGGAGACCCAGTATTTCCTGAAACCCCAGGTCACTTGTTTCCCGGCCGTCTGCGGCGGAGTGAACAGTTTGAATATCTTCCTGATGACGAAAGCGAAGGTTATCACTATAACAAGGAGGACAACTGCCGCCACTGCCCTACGCTTCATAGTTTCCTCCGGAGAAATCTTCCCTATCATCACTTCATTAGCCCTGGCACAGGCGTCATCAAGGATTCCCTGAAGGATCTTAAGTCTTTCCGCTCTGTCTTCGGGAAGCTTGTCGACCAATGACAGCGCGGCTGCCTTTTGAATCGGGATGCTGAGCATCTGATATGCGAAGTTGCTGTTCTTGCCGTATGGCTCCGGCTGACCTGTCTCGAACGCTATTTTATAGATTTCATCGTAGCCTTTCGGTGCATACTTGGCCAGCTCCGGATAGCCGAACATCGTAAGGAATTTGGGATTCACGAAATTGGACATCCCGCCTTCTACGAGGATTTTCGTCCGCAGGGCCATGGCCTCCCTACTGTCCGTGAAAAGCATATATTCCCAAGCCGCATCCCGGACCGCATCCTCTTTGATCTGCGAGCAGAGCCCGAACATCATACTATTCAGTTCCGCCCCGCGTTTTCCGGTTGGACCGAGAGGTACGGGCATTATTCCGACAAGTTCCGGATTAATCGAGGCGTAGCTTTTCTCATCAATATAGGCGAGCTTCATCCCGATCTCGCCCTTGTCCCACTTGTTTTGGATCGAGGAATAATCGGTATTGGCCTGTGACGAGTAACCGCGGTAGATGGTTCCGTCTCCGCCTTTCCATTTTTCCGTGTTGAGCCTGACAAAGTAGTCCAGGGCAGTCGCCACTTCAGGGGTGTTGAACGTGCATCTCCATTCGTCCTTCGGTTCGTCGTAGAGCATTATGTCCCCGCCGGCCGACCATAGGAACGCGGTGAAAAAATATCCATCGCACCAGGTGAGAATCCCATAGGTTCCCTTTTCCGGATCAGTTATCTTTTTGGCGGCGGCCATCATGTCGTCCCATGTCCAATCCAGCGTCGGAAACGGAATATTGTTTTTCTCGAAAAGGTCTTTTCGGAACATTAGAAGCTTGCCGAGCGCCCCGCCGTATGGCAAAGTCCAGTCATGGATTTTACCTTCAGGTCCCTTGCGTTTTATAACCTGCCAGAGCCTGGGATGGATCCGGAAGTCCAACTCATCTTTTGAAAGAGTCTTGAAATATTCGTCCAGAGGATAAAGAAAGCCGTTGCTGATGTAATTGTCCGACTTCCTGAAATTGATGTAGAGAATGTCGGGCGCCATCCCTCCGGCGATCGCCAGGAGATCCGTTTCAACACCGGCAACACTGATTCCACTGAAGGGGTGGAGCTGTATTTCGACATTGTTCCAGTTATGCTTTCCGTATTTCCCGGGATCCGCCATGTATTTTGCGGCATATTTTTCCGCGAAAATCTGAGGAAAGCGTTTTTTGAACAGCTTGACCGTCTCAAGATTCGCCCTGCTGAAGGTATCGGTTGCATTCGGATCGGGAAGTGCGAAGACGGTCACATGGATCACGGTTTTCCCGTCAGGCTTGTCCTCAATCTTCCCGGCATATGCGGAAAGGGAAAATAATATTATCAGGGGGATCAATAGCCTTTTCATGAAAAAACCGTTTCCATTTATGAGATATTTCATAACAATCATTTTTCCCCTCTTCCATTAACGGTAAACAGTCGCTGTTGCAACGCTGGCATAGGAAATATCCGGATGATAACCGAGCTTGTATTTGGCTTCCACCCTGTGATGTTTTGCCTCGAGCTCCGGGATAGACTGCACGGTTTTACCCACATACGCGTCCAAGCATTCCGCAAGGTGGTCAAATCGTGCCAGCAAGGCTCCGTAGCGTCCCTCGACAACCTCGAAACCAAACGGCTTGTAGGTTGCCATCCACATGCGGCGATGTTCTTTCCACAGCTTTTCCACCGCCGCGTAAACGAGTTTCAGATCTTTTCGGGCCAGCTTTGCCAGGCGTTTCCGGTCATTGGCTTTGTAAGCGGCCAAAAGATCACACCGCAGGCCATACTTGAGTCCGGCTGCCCGAACAACTGCGGCAGGGAAGCGGAGCCGGCTTGAGCCCAATGTTGCTTCTTTGGAGGCGCAATCCAGTTCATCCGCCAGTTTAAGGTAATGAGCTTTGTATGGGAAATCGTCCAATTGGGCATCCATAAGCCCCAGGAACGGGTCATCCCACAACAGTCCGCGGGTGATGCTCAGGGGTGGCTCATCACTGGAGGTGATTCGCCGTACGCAATCCATTGATCCAGCTTTGACCCAGTTATCAAAATTTGCCTCACACGCCCCCCGGAAATGGATCTGAAGATTACGGGGGTTTACTTTTTTCGCGTACCCATGTTCGGCAAAATACTGGATCCCCGGCAGGGCCGAGAACGGATCGCAGTCATTCCCGTCATCGAACCACAATGTTGTGAACACCTCACGCACTTCTTTGCGTTTACAAGCGTTCATGGCGGCATCGGTGGCAAGAAACGAGTAAGGAAGCTGGGCCCAGAATCGGATCCAGGTCCAGATTCCTCCGGCCACAACGGGCTCTACGCCCAGTTTTCGGTGACGATCAATGAAATCGCAATAAAACTTCTCGTCGGTATGATAGTAATCCCAATATACCATCTGGATATCCTTCTGGATGTTCTCCTTGAGCTTGGAAGGGAACGTGAATTTGGTGTCGTAGTAATCATAATTCTTCGAAGCCATGCGAAAATACATGTCGCACCAAATCATTGGCCGGAGCTTGAGTTTCCGGCAGATTTCCCACACCCGTTTCAGGTGAGCAGTAAAGATATCGAACTTATCCCGTTCCCCGTAAAGATCCTTATAGCGTCCCGTGCCGATGCCATGTGCTTCATCCATGCCGATATGAATCCGGCTGGACGTGAAAGGGGGGGAGGCGGACCGGATCATCTTTTCGAGCAAGTCATAGGTCGGCTTGCCTTCCGCCAAAAGGATGCCGGGGACATCCTGAAGGTGATGATAGGCATTCCACTTGAGGATCTGTTGCAAATGGGCAAGGGTCTGAATGCACGGGAACATGTCGATGCCAAAACATACGGCATAGTCATTCAACTGCTTCATCTCGTCATGTGTATACGCCCCGCGAAGATACCCAAAGAAGGGTTCGCCCGGCAGTTCTTACACGTCCTCCGCATAAAGCATCAGAGAATTAATTCCCATCATGGCGCACCGCCTGATCACCTCCTTACCCGCTTCGACAGTCAACACCCCGTTTCTCGAGACATCCCACATCACGCCTAGAGTGTCAAATTGGGCTTTTTCCTCAAAAGCCGTTATCTTCCTCATCATCTCAAACTCACCCAGGATTCGGCTAAGAGCACGAAAAAAGTCTATTACCCGACCGAACCGGATTATCACTCCGGCAGAATCCGGTTGCACCGACAAACCGCCTTTTTTCATTTTGGCATCGTGCTTGATTCTAACATTCAACCCGCCAGACGCAGTAAACCGATGCGGATTCGCATTGATATACTCCCTGACCCCGTAAAGCACAGAAACCGGACAGTGAGACAGGTCTAGATTCAATTTGACCATCGGCTTATTTTTATTTCCAGCCATGAGATTTCTCCCTGCTTGTCATGTGTTTTTCTTTTACGATTATATTATTCAAGTCACCACGTTGGGCTGTTTACGAGCTTCCACAGCAATAAAATCTTTGAAAGAGTCGCCAGTCAAGTTTAACAGGCGGGTCACCATCGTCAAGGCGATGAATTTTCCATCGGAATATGAAACCTTCATACAAATCCCTTTTCTTTTTAGCTCATTGTAACTATGTTTTCACTTCCAGACACGGCTGGCCATCTTTGAGCCCTGTTCAAAGAAATAGACCAGGCTGTCATGTTCGACTTCAGGCGGTATTGAATGATCCGAATGGACGATGAAACCGCTGCCCGCATCCGAGAGAGGGAGTATCTTCCTCTCAAGTTCAGCATCAATCTGCTTCTGATCGTTGCTTGCGATGATCCTGATGTCTATGTTACCGCAGAAAGATATTCTCCCGCCGAATTTCTTCGCAATGCGCGGCATTTCCATGCCCGCCTTGACCTCCATCGCCTGAAGACAATCCATGCCGGCGTCAACCAGTCCGGGAACCAGCGGCTCGATGAAACCGCAAGAATGCACAATGACCTTTTTGCCTATTGAATGGGAGTATCCGAAGAGCCTTGCATGACCTGGCTGCATGATGTCCTCATACATTTCAGGCGACATGAAGGGACGTTCCTTCAGCCCCATGTCCTCGTAAAACCACATATAATCAGGAAGCCCCTCCTCTTTGAAAAGGACTTCCAGATGCATGACTGTGAATTCGGCATAAGTCATGACCATGTCCTTTACCCAGTCCGGATCGAGAGCCATGCCCATGAGCATGTATTCGTGTCCGCAAACCGGATGCATCTGTTCGAATGGGGCCACGCCATGCCACCCGAAGGCGCGGCCTTCCGATGCGGCCATTTTCCTGGCGTTGCGGTATCCCTCGAAATTGAGTCTGCGCCGATCGACTTTCAGGAGATGGGGCTTGATGAGTTTTTCCCAGTTCTCCCGGTCTTTAACAGTGAAATCCACATGTTCAGGGGTACCGGACTGAGCTTTCCATGCACGGAGGATTGCGCCGTTAGCGTTCTTATAAAGCTTTGTTTCACTGTTCTCTTCAAGAATTACATCGCCCTGCTCAAGGTCCGCCCCGGAATTAACACCGCCTCCGCCCCGCCAGCTCATGTCAAAATGGACGACCTGGTCCTCGCCTTCCTTGAGCTTACCCTGTTCTATGTATTTTTTCGTTGTCTCCGGCCATAGTCCGTCTCCGTGCGGAAAGAGATCCACGGGTTCACTGTTCAGAGATTTCAACATCCGTTCTTTGTGTGTCATAAAATGCATTAGCTCCCTGTTTTATTATTGACTATTGATTTCAGGATCCAAGTGGCCATGTCTTTAGTCGTCAGTCATCGGTCGTCAGCATTCCAATCCTTGGATATGGTAAAAACTCCAATGTAATTCCCATTCACCGTCCACAACTTCCCAACTCCCGAACTTTCGCATTTTCGAACTCCCGAACTCTGTGCCTCTGTAACTTGCTTGTATATGAAATTGTATTCTTCCTTATTTATGATTGCATAGCAATCTTTTGGAGTGCGCAGTGTCAGCTGCGCTTTTGGATTGTCTTAAAGCGGCGCTCACACGCCGCACTCCGAAAGACGCTACGCGTCAAAAAATCCCGGCGAAGCCGGTTAAGTCCATTCTTAACTCGTAATGCCTTTTACGATATTATTTGCAAACCTCGGCTGCCAGTTCAACGCGTCATATGTGGGAAATCCCTCGGGACCGTTCTCTGGCGTGCATAGGCTGTAGACGTAAAAAACCTGACATGAGAGTTTCGGCAACTCAAGGGCACACCGGACCGCATCCCCGCAGTCCCGGGGATCGATAATCGGGACATTGAATTCATTGACTTTTTTACCGTACTTGTCCAGCCTCTCGTCCAAATCCACGACATAGCCAATCCTCATGATTGCGATTTCAAGCCCGTACTGGCGCTGGAATGCCTCCGCCGTTATCTCCTGGCACGCCTTGGTGGCGGAATACACGTCGAGCGCCGCCGGGCGTGTCTCCGGAGCATGCGCTATGCCTTTAGGCCTTCCTGAAACTGCGGATTCACTGGATATCAGGCAGATCCTTTTGATGCCGTTCATATGTGCGGCATATAGGAGATTCGCAGTCCCGGTGACATTTGCATTGTATGCTCCGCAGGGATTTTCATATCCAAGTTTGCGCGGATACATGTGGGCGATAACAAGGTAATCCATTCCCGATAATGCACGGCGACAGAACTCCGGATCTGAAACATCACCTATCATTTTCTCATGATCTGTCTCGAAATCGGAGACACCCACAAGGCGCAGACGGAAGTCCTTCTCGAAGGTTCTGATTATCCCGCGCCCCAGAAAACCTGCGGAACCCGTGAAGACAATATTTTTTTTATCTGAACTACTCATTTTTAAACTCCCGTAACATGCGACAGCCTGAGCGTCGACAGGCAGAGTCCGTGATCCACGTCTTCTTTTATGTTCCGTGCCTTCAGGACAACTTCCAGAGTTCCAGGCTTGTCAATCCGGACAGTTCCAAGTCTGGTGAATGCCTCTTCGAAGTGATAGTTGCGCAAGGAGTTCATGCGCCCATCGTCCTTTATGGTTTCCGACAGGATTTGATCTCCGACACGGACCTCGACATCGTGTCCGCCTTTCCATGGCTCATACTTTTTAGCCATGGTGCGGATCTGGACTTCATATTCGCCTGGTTGTATCACACGGCAGTCCCAGCTCATGTAGTCTTCAGGGCTGTACCAGTTTTCCGTTACGCCCGACGGGCCTACTCCCATCGCCGCTCCATTGTCTATTTCATTATTGGTTTCCGCTGCCATCGCGGCCATCAACGCGCCTCCAAAAGCAATCTTCTTCCGTGAAACTTCTGGATTGCTGTGACGATGCACTATCCCCTTGTGAGCCGGAAGCGACAATGCCCCGTCCTCCTGCTGGCAGGGTTCCTGCAACACGTTCGGTTTCCCGACGCATGCTATTCTTACAACTGCCACATATGAGGAAGGACTGGTTTCCGGCAATTGGATCCTGATGACCGGAGTTCCATTTTCAGAACCTCTTGAAAACTCCAGAAGTTTCGGTTTTTCCCCAAGCAGCGTCACGGAAACAACCTGATTATCCAAACCAACAAGTGTGAAAACCTTTTTCGGCCAGCCGCTGAACAGCAGATAAATATTCTCTCCTTTTACTGTCACCCGCCCCCAGTCGAATTCGCAATTGAAAGGGTTCGGGGAAGTCCCGTAAATCGCCTCTCCGTTGATACTCATCCATTTCCCGACAGTCTGCAGCGTATTTACCGAGGGTTCCGGAACCCTTCCCCTTGCATCAGGGCCTATGTTGAGAAGATAGTTGACTCCCTTGTTCGCAAGATCTGCTATCGCTCCGATTATTTCCTCAGGTTTGCGCCACTTGTGATCGCTGGCCTTGAACCCCCAGGAACTGTTGAGTGTGCCCGGAGTTTCCCAGTCACCTGCCGGTGTCCCGAGCGGCATCTGGTTGTCGCCTAGGGAACCGTAATCGCCCATGCCGTGGCCGACACGTCCGCTGACAAGGCAGTCGGGCTGCAGTTCATGGACAAATTCGCGGATTCGTCTGCTCTGTTCTGTTGTTATGTTTGTGGCCATGTCGAACCATATCAGTCCGACTCTGCCGTAGTTCGTCAGCAGTTCCCGGAGTTGCGGAATACACTTCTCCTCGAAATAGCGCTCGAATTTTTTCTTGGCCGGATCGAAATCCCAGTCGTTGCCTCCGCCGTCAGGATGGGCCCAGTCGAGATCCTGGGAATAATAGACGCAGAATACCAAGCCGTGCTTCGCGCAGGCTTTTGCGAGTTCCGCAATCGGATCGCGTTTGAACGGGGTGGCGTCAACAATGTTGTATTTGTCAACCTTGGAATGGTACATCGCAAATCCGTCGTGGTGCTTGGCGGTGATGACGAGATATTTCATTCCCGCATCCTTTGCGAGTTTCGCAATGAAATCGGCATCGAAGTCCACGGGATTGAAGGTTTCCGCAAGTTTGGCGTATTCGGCAAGCGGAATCTTCGCCTGGCGCATAATCCATTCTGAAAGGCCGCCAATCTCCTTTCCTTTCCACTCACCGGCAGGTTCGGAATAGAGCCCCCAGTGGATGAACATGCCGAAACGCGCATCACGCCACCATTTAAGACGGTCATCCCCGGATTTTTCCGATTTCATATCATTAGACATAATCCATACTCCTTATAAATTAGGCGGCTATCATTACCTTAATTTTAAATACCAAAAAAGATTTCACCACTAATTCTCACTAATCGTCACTAACAGGAATTAAATACAAACCATGCAATGAATGAAGTTTTCATTCCGAAAACTTCATTCATTGCATATTTATTGTTAGTGTATGATAAGTGCAGATTAGTGGTTAAAAATATTTTTTTTGTTTTGTTTCTACCTGTATCACACTCTTTTATTCCACATCCGATTCCATTATCATACGACAATCTTATCTCAGAAGGGCCGGATTGTAAATGGATTTTTTAGACAACCTCTTGCACTTATTTGCACGACAAGCATTAAGCTCTTTTTTCCCCTTGGTAAAAAAGTAGAATTCCCCTACTTCACCGGTTTCAGTACCATGCGGACTGGCATGAATGTCTTGTATGGAATCTTTATGGTTGTAATTCCGTTAGCATTCGTGGCGGAGCAGTCTTGAGGCGCATCCGCATCCAGCTTTGCAATCTCCCATTTTCCGGATATGGATAGGACAATCTCTCCTGAGAGGTAGATCTTGCTTTCCGCCCATCCGGGCCAGCTGTCCATGTCCGTGGATGCCGCACTGAGGCGAAGGTTTCCGTCTTTTTCACGCAACATGACCGCACAGGGACGGTTTGTTTTTAAGAGAAGGTCCCCAGTCGTCAGTCGTCGGTCGTTAGTTGAGGAATTAGACCAAGAGGGATCAAAGAGAATGTAACCAGTAGTGTTCGAATCGCGGTCCCAGACAATGTGGGCTTTGCTGTCCTTCTGGATTATCCTGTAAGGTGCTTCTTTCTCCGACTGTTTACTGATGACTGATTACTGTTTTTCGCCATCTCCTTGGCGAAGCTCCCCATCGCCTCCGGCGTGGTTTCCGGAACTAGGGTATAGACGCATTCAGTGGTGTCCGGCTTGCTGCCGTGGTCGAACCAGGCGGTGGCGAAGTTGCCTTTTGTGGGTTCAAAATTACGGGGGTCGTCCTTCGGGAAGGCCTGTTCCTTCTTGGCCCACGGCTGCAAGATGTAATTCCACTGCTGTTCCCTGCGAGTCACTTTGAGCGGCGGTGATTCGGGATGCACAAACTCAAGCGCTATGGCAAGGCATTCAGTCTGGCGCGCAACATAGGTTTCTCCCCAAAAGAGCTCAGAAAGATTGAAACCATGGTGATTGAAAACCGTAAAAAGCTGGAGGATCTTTCTACCGAAGGGCTCCTTCTGGGAATACCGGCCCCCGGTACACAATTCCGCAAGGTCAGATAAAAACATTACCGCCCTTCACTCCGAGGCCGCAGTTCCAACAATACTCCATAAATGGCGTGCATATTATGGCGCGTTCTTGGAATAAGGCAAGATGGGCGTGACTCCCAAATGCACATAGTCCGACATGTCCTTCACTTCCTTTCCGCCGGTTCTTGGGAAAGCAGGAATTTCCATGCTGGAACAATTTTGATCCCATTGGAGAGTTCACGTTCATCTTCCCAGGTCACAATAAGCCGCTCGTCAACTTTCATGTAATCGCCTGTCTCAAGAAGAGAACGGCATTCGCGTTGAAAAGTTTTTTCACTGCCTATCTGGTAACTGGACTGGATTAAAAGTTGTTTCTTGCTGATGGGGTGTCTCGCGTAAAAGTCAATCTCATGCTTTTCTTTTTCAGTATCCACATAGTTGACGATGTAACCCTGGCGGCGCAAATGCAGAAAGACCATATTCTCAAGCAGCGTACCATTATCCGCTGATGCTTTAAACGCCATCGCACGGATCATGCCATGGTCAATGATGTAAAGTTTATCCGGATTGACTCTGCGTCTTGCCATGGAATCGGTCAGGAGCGGAACCTTGTAGAAAAGATAGGCTTCACAGAAATAATCAATATAGCTCTGTATGGCTTCGCGGCTGTATGAGACTTGCAGTTGTTTCAACGATTTGCCCAAATTGGTGATGCTGAACTTCTGCGCCGACGCGGAAAACACCGCCTGTACAAGGTGTTTCAATGCTTGAGAATGAGAAACCTGGTGACGTTCAAGCACATCGCGCAATGTTACGACATTGACATAGTCTTGGAGTCTGCTGATCGCTGAATCCGGGTCATCCCGCTGAACTTCCGGAAAGCCGCCGACAAGAAAATAACGGGTTAACGCATTTTTCAACTTCGCACGAACCTGATCCCCCCCCATAGGTGGAACCTGACTGTAGATGTTGTGGTAAGCCATAAACTCTTCAAAAGAAAAAGGGAAAACCTCCGTTGAGAGCGAACGGCCTCGCATGGCGGTGCCAATTTCCGTCGTCAGCATCTTGGATGACGAACCGGTTATGGTAATCTGCACCTTTTCGTTGTCGAGAAGACGGCGAATGAACATCTCCCAATTCGGAATATTCTGAATTTCATCGAAGAAAAAGTAACAAACCTGCGCCCTATTATCCGGATAACGTTCATAATAAACATCGAGAATAGTCTGAAAATCTTTCAGGGCAAAACCGAACAAACGCTCATCTTCAAAGTTGAGGTATAGCAGCCGGTCTTTGCTGATGCCGGAATCCAGCAGTTCCCGCATCTTTTGATAGCATAGACAGGTTTTCCCGGTTCGACGCATTCCTGTGATTACGGTTACACTTCCTTGCGCTTCCGGATAACGAATATTGCGCTTGGTAACCACGGGCAAATCCCGGAGGTAAAAGTTCGCAAGCAGATCAAGCAGAATATTTTTCATGATCCCAGTCCCCATTGTTGTTTATTATAAAAATAGCCCAAAAAACAAAGAAATCAAACATTTAGATATTTTAAACTACTAAATAAGCTCATATTTAGGCATATTTATCTGCTAAAACTGCACATATTTAGTCACATTTATCTCCTAATAAGAAAATTCTCGGAACTTTTATTCCAATGCAATACTATTATCCGAGCCAATTTAAAACTCTGAATTTTCAACATGCATAATTGACAATACTCCATAATTGGCGTACTTATATGGACTATGTTCAATAGAATGCCGCGCATTCCTCCTTTCTCTTGAAAATAACAGAAAATCCATTGGTTCAGTCCTCTGCATCCTCTGGAGTGAAATTTTCAGTGAAATCTTAAAATGATGAATAGTTTTTCATTTGAGGCAATTTCAAAAGTAGTCAGAATTCAGAAGTCAGGATTCAGAATAAAACCGAATTTGTGTTCAAATTCGATTCTGTCTCCTGTCTTCTGACTACTGAATTCCTAGTTTTGAAATTGCCTCACATCATAGACCTTAATTGAATTCCTATAATATGGGCATATTGTAGGAACTGCATCCAAATATATAGGCATATTTATGAATTACATTGAACGCTCAGTGACTGTTGATATAAGAAAACGATTGTTTTCCGGTAAGGCGATAATAGTTTTTGGTCCGAGGCAAAGCGGCAAAACGACAATGATAAAACAATTGGTTGCGCCGTATTCAGACGATACGCTGTGGCTCAATGGTGACAGTCCGGATGTGCGGGAACTTCTGGTCAACATTACTTCGACAAGATTAAGATCCATCATCGGCAAAAAGAAAGTTGTTGTAATTGATGAGGCGCAACGTATAGCCCATATTGGGTTAACAATGAAACTGATAAACGACGAACTTCCGGAAATTCAGCTGATTGCAACCGGATCATCTGCTTTCGAATTGGCAGATAAAACAGCAGAACCGCTTACGGGACGGAAATTTGAGTACAAACTGCTTCCATTGTCTTTTTCAGAACTCTGCTCAAATGCCGGACTCTTGGAAGAACGGCGAATGTTACATCAACGTTTGATTTACGGGGCATATCCAGAAGTCGTAACTAAGCCCGGCGACGAACAGGCATTGTTGAGCATGCTTGCCAGCAGCTACCTGTACAAGGATTTATTAACTCTGGAAAGCGTGAAGAAGCCTGTTCTTTTAGACAAATTAGTTCGGGCGTTGGCGCTACAGCTCGGTTCAGAGGTATCTGCAAATGAACTTTCAAACCTCATCTGTGCTGACAACAAGACCGTCGACAAATATATTGACCTGCTGGAAAAAGCCTATGTTGTCTTTTCACTTCCGGCATTCAACCGGAACGCGCGCAATGAAATACGGAAAAGTCGGAAAATATTTTTTTATGACCTCGGAATCCGTAATGCCATATTGGGCAACTTCATTCCGGTTGAATCCAGAACCGATATCGGAGCTTTATGGGAAAACTATTTGATATTGGAACGCCTGAAGCTTCAATGCAACATCCCATTTCCGCCACGTCACTTTTTCTGGCGTAACATAGACCAACGTGAAGTTGATTACCTTGAAGAATCCGTCACGGATTTATCGGCATGGGAATTCAAATGGAACCCCAAGGCAAAAGGCAAAATCCCCGCCGCCTTCATGATAGCATATCCGAAAGCTAAAAACGCCTTGGTCACACCGGACAACTATGATGATTTTTTAACCTGCCCCTAATGTAAATTCCTCGGAAATATTTTTAAATTCAAAACAGGAATTTATTTGAATTAGTGCAGGTTGGTGGTTTAAGATTTTTTTCGTGTATTTAGTGTTTTTCGTGGTAAAAAAGGAGATAGCAAATATGGAAAAGTCAGATTCGAAGAAAATGGAATGGTTTGTCAATGCCCGGTTCGGAATGTTCGTGCATTACGGGCTCTACAGCCTGCTTGAACGCGGCGAATGGGTTATCAACCGGGAAAGAATCCCACTTGCAGAAACAAAAAAACTCGCAAATTCCTTCACCGCCGAAAAATTTGACGCCGGCGCAATCTGCGACCTGGCGCTCAAATCAGGTATGAAGTACGTCAATTTCACCACCATGCACCATGACGGATTCAGGCTCTACGATACTGAGCTGAGCGATTTCAACTCGATGAAAAGCCCTGCCAAAAGGGATTTGGTTGCAGAGATGGTTGCGGCCGCCCGCAGCAGAGGACTGAAGATTTCACTTTACCACACTCTAAACAATTGGACGGATACGCCTGACGCTGTCGATGCGCTTGAGGATCCTGCAAGTTACGAGATATTCATCAAGAAAACACATGCGCGCATCAAGGAGCTTGTAACACGCTTCAATCCGGTCGACATGCTGTGGTATGACGGCTGGTGGCCGTTCCACGCCGACGGATGGAAAGCCCAGGCGATGAACGACATGGTTAGCTCCATTCAGCCGCATATAATTTTCAATGGCAGAAACGGTTTGGCCGGAGACTTCTCAACACCTGAAGGACATATGGGTTCCCCTTCCCCATGGCGTCCATGGGAAGCCTGCATGACACTCAACGACCACTGGGGATATCATCGCGGCGATAACGAGTGGAAAACTCCGTCTCAGGTCATAAGTCTCCTGCGTGTTGCAGCCCAGGGCCAGGGAAACCTGCTGCTGAATGTCGGACCTAAGGGCGACGGCAGCATCCCGAAAGAAACGCTGGACATCCTGAACAAGGTCGGAGAATGGCTGAAGAAAAACGGTGAAGCGATATATGACACCGACCAGTTCACCTGGGGTTTGGAGAAGCGCGGTGATCACAGGAGCGACTGGTCGCATAACGGACCTTTTACGGCAAAAGGGAATTTCCTGTACCAGCTGGTGCGTTTCTGGCCCGGCTCGGAACTGACTGTTGCCGGCATACAGTGCAAGGTGAAAAAAGTCGTCTTGATCGGAGAGAAAAACACTTCGCTAGATTTCAAACAGCAGGGTGAAAGGGTTATTGTCACCGGATTGCCGGAAAAATCACCGGAACTGATTCCTGTCATACGCTTTGAGTGCGATACCAAGCCCACGATGTATCTGACAGGCGGAATGCGGGTTCCCAAAGTTTCACATCCCCCGTATGACCCTTGCGCCTCGGATATAAAAGAATAAAAACTTGAATATCCAATATCCAACAAGGAATATCCAATGTCGAAGTTAGAATTTTTCTGAATTCACTTCCGATGAAAATTGGAAATTGAGTGTTGGATATTGGGTGTTAAAACTTTGAAATTCCTATACGTTAAATTAGGCGGCCAAGAGCCGCAACTTTAAATACAAAAAAAGATTTCACCACTAATTCTCACTAATCGTCACTAACAGGAATTAAATACAAACCATGCAATGAATGAAGTTTTCATTCCGAAAACTTCATTCATTGCATATTTATTATTAGTGTATGATAAGTGTAGATTAGTGGTTAAAATATTTTTCTTGTATTGTTATAACTTTGAAATTCCTTAACGTTAAATTAGGCGGCCAGGGCCGCAACTTAATAATCAGAGCACGTCAACAGATTGACTTGGCTACAGCAAATCCATTCCTGTAGCTGCGGTACTCTGCTGCCGCGTTCTTCAAATTAGGCAGGCTTGAAGCAATTTTGGAATTGCCTCTTTCAATTAATTAAGACTGCCTTATTTCAACGTGCCTGCGATATACTCTTCCGATTCCTTCCAGTATCTGGCTGATTCCAGGGGCTCATCATCCAACTGCCAGTACTGGGTCATCTTGCGCTCTTTGATCTTTGGTTCTGCTCCTTTTCGTTTCAGATAATCCTTCAGGGCATTTACGCTGATTTCAGATTCAGGATTGAACTTGTCGGAGACTGCATATTTCACAAATGATTCAAACATTGCACACGTTTCCGGAGTATTGGAATTCAGGCCTGTGAAATTGAAGGCGCTTATGAAAAGTCTTCCTTTCCCGGCTTTCAATTCAAAAGCATAGGCGAAGTTCCTCATTGTCCATTCCGGCTGGAATTCACTCAGCTTATAGGTGTGAATATCGAAGCGGTCACGGACCGCACGGTCAATGCCACGCATTATAGGATTCGCTGCTATGGGAAAGTCATCGAGGTTTATCTTATCGCAGTCGTTTATCAACCCGTAAAACTGCAAATCCATGAACCCGTCATGCGGGAATGCGTCAAATGCCGGATGCTTCTCTATGAAGGCACCGCAGTTGTTCCCCCTGTCCCATATGACGGCTTTCAATCTGTCCCATACTGCGGGCAGCGAATATTTTTCACGTTCGCATTTCAATTTGCGATCCCTTGTCTCGGGCACACGGTAGAGCATCAGCACATCGCCGCCTTTCTCCAGATGCTCGAAGGCTTCATCGGAAAACCGGTTGGCTATCATCAGCTTTTCTGATCCCGTATTAGAATTTTTCAGTTGCGGATAACGAACAGACGTATTTATCCCATCCAGCGAGATGCTGGCCGAAAGCGCTGGAAGTTGATCTGGCCTGTCAGGGAACACCCACAACGTCCAGTCATTTTCCATTGTGCTGTCTCCTTTGGAGAGGCGCACCGTGAGGATCATCGTTTCTGCATCACTGCACTCAGGCATCTTCAATTCCACGCTGCAAATTTCGCGAAGTCCGCGTTCATCCAGATCAATCCCCTTCAGCATCCCCCTGGAAATTATTTCTGAACCGTCCTTGAAACCCAATTCAAAGCTGAAGTCATAAACACCATGAACTGTGTCGGAGAAATGGGAGAGGATAATTGGAATCTCAACTTTCTCTTTTTCAAAATACGTCCTTTTAGGAAGCTCTGCAAGGAGGACTGAATCGCCGTTGAATTTCAGGAATTCCTTTTCACTCACTCCGGTCTTGTCATCAAAACAGTCTAGCAATCCGTTGGAATTTTCATAGCGGTCCGTATCGGAAAGCTGGAGGAAATGGAAACCCGCAAGAAGTTTGCTCCTCCTGGCCCCTTCTATGCCGAGTTTCCATGAGACAAACTGGAAACGCCTGCTGGCATCCATCGCCCTGCTGTAGAATTTGTCATAGCCTTTCTGCGCGGCAAGCTTCTTCAACTCAGATATCCACCACGGCTTTTTCCCAGGAGCATGTTCATTGAACTTTTTCTCCAATGCATCCAAATCCCTGTAAGCCACGTAATGACATATTTCATGCGCCAGGGTTGGCCGGACCGGGTTGATTCCACGTGTTATCTTACAGGTCGGATTATCTTCCCTGTCCGAATCATGCAGCTGCTGTCCCTTGCACGACCCGTAAATAAGCCAGTTGTAGGTGTTCTCGAACATGTCGTAGTTCTGGCCGAACGGATAGTAATATGACATGTGCTGTACGTCGAAATCCACATATGTGCGGTCAAATTCACCATGGGCGCAGGTATCAATGAAAAGCCGTGTCGGATCAAGCTGCCTTGTCAAGGCTGCAACATGTTCTATGAACGGATTGCATCCCGGGTGCCTGATCTCATTGCCGATGCAGTAAAACATCAGCGACGGATGATTGCGGAGGGACATCATGGCTTCCGTCCATTCGTTGACATCGATGATTTCGCCGTCTTCTTTCATCTTCGCGCGTTCCTTCTGATAACGGCCGTAGTATTTCCTTATTTCTATATGTATGAAAATGCCCAGCTTGTCGGCGGCGTCAAAACATTCCCGGGGCGGTATTGTCGAATGGAACCTTATGAGGTTGAATCCATAATCCTTGGCCATCCTGATGTTCTTCTCGTAGTATTCGCGAAGCGGAAGATTCAGGAAATTAGGATGGTCGTGCGCCTCACGTCCCCGAATGTAACCGCGGGCGCAGAATTTTTCATTGTTCACCAGGATGTCTCTGCCGGAGACGCCGAGCTTCCTCATCCCGAAATTTGCAGCTGACGCAGGACTGCCGTCAAACTCCAGTTCAAAAATGTAAAGGTAAGGGGAACCGGGGCTCCAGAGCTTTGCATCCGGAACCTGAGCTGTCAGTTGCGCTTTTTCCCAAGCTGGGCAGGATAGATTGCCGCATGAAACAATTTTGCCGGACGCATCAATTATTTTCCAGCCTGCGCTCTTTGATTTTTCCGGCCAGGTGAAACTTACAAGAGCCCTGGAGTTATCGATGTCAGGCGTTATGAAAAGGTCTTTCGGCATATTCATTTAAAGCGTCTCCATTGTTAATTTTTATCTTTTTCTGAAATTGCCATTGACTTAGCATATGACCAATGATATCATTATTGATACAATCAGTATCTATGTGTATCTTTTTAAATAAAGCACTGGAAATATGAATTTAAAGAAAGAAAAAGGTAAATCCCATAAAATAGCTGAAGCCATCAAGGCTGAAATAGCTTCAGGTAAGATGAGGCCGGGCAACAGGCTGAAAAGCATCCGTGAACTGGCCGGCAGCTTTTCCGTGAGCATCAAATCCGCCCAGCGGGCGTTTGACATATTGGAAGCTGACGGCCTTATAGAACGCAAAGCCGGGTCCGGTGTTTTCATCAAGGAAACCATAAACCAGAAAAACAACACGATTTATTTCCTTGTCCCACACGCATCCCATATGATGCTAGAACATGAGACCAGCATAGCCATAAGGCGCATGCTTTACGGTGCGATCAATTCCGCCCTGCCAAGCCAGATGGTCCAGATGATCCCTGTATCCAAGTCGAACGATGCAAACATAAACAAAAAACCGGAAACCATAGACTGGGCCGCCCTTGAATGCATACCGGCCGGTGCAAACGTATTCATCAGCAGCGCATGGTACAGCAAAATCATCCCGTTCCTTGTCGGGCGGGGAGTAAGGGGCATATACCTGGCAACCCAATTCGAGGAGGCCTACCAGGATATGTACAAGATGATACAGGAGGCCCGCTGGCCGGTTATAAGGATAGACAGGTTTACCGCCATTCAAAATGCGGTTCATCATCTTTATTCCCTGGGCAGGAGGCGGATTGCCGCAATCAAATCATACCCCAACCAGCCGGACCACCCTTTCAGAAAAGGTTTCATAGCCGGATATGAGCATTGCGGAATACCCTTCAAGGACGCACTGTTCCAGGAATTCACGCCCGGCGAACCTGGCAACGAGGAAGAGGTGATTTCCAATTTATGGAAAGCGAATAAATTTGATTCGCTGATCATATGCGCCCCCGGAATCGTACGGAACTCCTTCCTTTCCCTTACAGAAAAACTGAAACTTAAAATCCCGGACGATGTCGCCCTGCTGGCATTTCGCGACATGCCGAACTACATGCGGCTCCCGATATCAATCAGCGTATTCGATTTCCCCTGGGTGGAAATCGGCGCGGAAATAGTCAAAGTTGCAAATGATGAGAACAACATGCAACGGGAAATCCGCTTTCAGGCCACCATAACTGACAGGGATTCCACTTTGAAGCGGAGCGCCCATGAGACCATACGTGCATTTTTACCGGAGCATCAGGGGAACAGGGCTTTTCCCATGGAGATGGTGTAATGAAAATTGAAAATAAAACAAGGTGCGACATGAAAAAATCAAACGCTGATCCCGAAGTTCCGACTGCAAGGAGTTTTTTCACGCTCATAGAACTTCTGGTCGTAATTGCTATCATCGCAATACTCGCCGGCATGCTGCTGCCAGCCCTGCAGAACGCAAAAAATCTTGCGAAGAGCGCAACATGCGTAAGCAATCTCAAGCAGATCGGATATGCGGTCGCCATGTATCATGGTGACTGGCGCGGATTTTTCCCCGGCTTTGAGACTGCTAAGGTTTTCCTTGACAATTTGGAACCATATACGAATATCGCAGGCACCACATCGGCAACCACCCCCGAATATGCGAAAATATATTTCTGCCCCGGCGACAAAACCAGGGAGGAGCTTAAACGCTGCATCTGGAGCTATATGGCAAGCAACTATTGCAGATGGGACCAGGTCACCGATTCGACGGAAAGGATAGTGCGGATGAAAAACATCAACAACCTTAAAAACCCCTCCAAATTCATACACCTAGGTGACAGTAAAAAACCGGGGGGCGGCTCTGTCACCTTTTCCGTAAACACCTGGCCCTTCAAGGCAACCGCCGACCCGGAATCCACCCTTGGGGCCGCGGATTTCAGGCATCAGAAAGGTGCGAACCTCCTCTACTGCGATGGACATGTCGGCTCTGCGAACAGTTCGGAACTTCTTGGCACCGCAGCCAAATATACTTATGAATAAAATTGAACGGAGAATCAGAAAAAATGAAGAAAGCATTCCTATTATTGCTATGCGCCGCCGCATACGTCCTGCCGGCAATGACATTTTACGGACAGTCCGGCGAAAACAGCGACATGCAACTGCCGCTGAAAGACAAAGGTGTTGTCAAGTGTGAAATAGTAGTACCCGATGAAGCCGGCCCGGTTGCGAAATTCGCAGGAAAGGAACTGAAGGAGCTTCTTTCGCAGTCCCTCGGCTCGGACATAGAAGTCCTCAAGGAACCAAGCGGCGGCAAGACAGCGTTGATACTTGGCAGCAACAAACTCCTTTCCAAAGCCGGCATTGACATGAGCAAACTGCCTGTTGACGCTTTCATAATAAAATCTGTTGGCAGCAACATCTTCATTGCCGGAACCGACGACATGGCAAAGGACCCCGAAGTGGAAATGAAGTCCATGTTCGTATGGGGGCAGCTCTACGACAGGGCGACACTGTTCGGCGTCTATGACTTCCTCGAACGCTATCTCGGCATGCGCTTTTATTTTCCGGAAAAAATGGGAACCATAGTCCCTAAATATGAGACACTGTCAATCGCCCCCATGGACATAACCGAGAAACCTGATTACACTGTTCGGAATTTCGGCTACTCCGGAGCGCTTCCGGACGGCAGAAACGGCAAGGACACATTTTGGTACAAGAACCTTAACAAGCACCGCCTCAGAATGCAGGCGCATTACCTGCCCAATGAGCACGGTCTCGCCCGTATGGAATATATCAACCGCTTCGCCCAGAGCAATCCTGAATACTTCGCCCTGATGCCTGACGGCAGAAGACATTGCATTCCTACAATACAACACACACCCCAGTTTTGTTTTTCAAGCAACCTCAAGGAGGAAATATACAAGGATGCCGAGGCATATCTTTCCGGCAAACCAGCCAGTTCAAGGAATTTGCAGAAAGGCTGGTCCAGGGTTGCCTGTCAGCCGGGATATTACAATATCATGCCCACGGACGGCTTCTATAAATGCACCTGTGCGGAGTGCCAGAAGCATTTCTCCCAAGGGGCACAGGCTACTTCGGATTTCGTATGGGATGTAATTTGCGATACGGCGGAAAGGCTCAAGAAGAACAACGTGCCGGGAACAGTGACTGCGATGGCCTATTATCCGTACCATCTAGTCCCTGGAAGAAAAATTCCAGACAATGTGATGGTCATGGTTTCCAGACGGGGCCCATGGAATCTTCAGCATCCCGGCATATATGAAAAAGAAAACCGCGAAATAAAAGGGTGGCATGACAAGTTGGGCAAAAAAGTCTGGCTCTGGAACTACGTGAACAAGACCGGAAATCTGGCAATGCCGAACATTCCGAGCCTTACACCGAAGACGATCGGGGAATATTACAAAAAGGAAAGCCCGTATATTTTCGGTGCATACATGTGTTCAGCCACCGACCGATATCTCTATCATTACCTGAACTACTACGTCTTCGGCAAAGTCGCATGGGACAATAAAACCGATGTCGAGAAGGTCCTGAAGGAACACTATCAGAAAATGTTCGGGGCTGCCGCCGACAAGATGGAAAATATTTACGGACGTTTTGAAAACAACTGGCTGAAAATCTCAGGGAAGCCAATAGTCACGGAGCTGGGCCCCGCCAGCATACCCGTTTCAGATTTCGAAATGTGGGAGTCCATATATTCCTCTGAAGAGGTGAACGCAATAGACAAGCTGTTTGACGAGGCGGAGGAAGCCACCGCCAACAGCGCCGAAGACAACGAGCGCGTGAAATTCATAAGGGCGTGCATGTTTAACCCTTTGAAAGAACAAAGGGGACTCTACCTGCAGAACAAGGAGAGCATTGAAGACCTGGCGTTCTGTGTCAAAGAGCTTGCGGCAAACCAGGAGATTAAACTGGATGCGTCAGTCGATGCCTCCGAATGGCAGAACAGCGACAAGGTGTTCCTTTCGAAATTGGACAAGAATAAAATCCCGCCAGTAAAAACAACAGTCAGGGCGATGCGCGACAAGGAGAACCTTTACTTCTCATTCGAATGCGAAGAGCCTGAAATGGACAATATCGTCGCGGGGAAACACGAACAGGACGATAAGAACATATTGAGGGAATCAGCTGTCGAGATATTCCTGAATCCGTCAGGTGACAGGAGGAAATATTATCAGATTATCATAACGCCGTCTGGCTCATTGATGGATATCGCCGCGGAAAAGATTGGTGCGGAACAGACTTACGACATGAAATGGTCAAGCAACGCTGTTGTCGCCGTAAAGAAATACAAGGATCGCTGGATTGCTGAAATAGCGGTTCCGATAAAAAGCCTTCCCGGATTCAAAGCCGACGGATTCCCGGCCAACTTTGGCAGGAGCAGGGTCATTAATTCCAAACTCCCGTCGTTTTTCTCCTGGAGCCCCGTAAAAGACAGTTTCCATGAGATACACAATTACGGCGTAATAAAATTCAATAATGCCGACGAGGACAATCTTGTTAAAAACGGAGACTTTCTGGAACCTGTAAAAAACCTGGCATTCGGGGCGTGGCATATCCTGCAAAACAAAACCGAAGGTGACGCCTCATGGGAAATAGCATCCGACGAGTCTGTCACAGACGGCAATTCCCTCAGGATCAGTTCCGCTGAAGGCGGCAAGCTGGTTGTTGAACAGCAGCTGCCCAAGCTGAAATCGGATACCGAATACCTTTTGACCTTCTTTGTCAAAACAGAAAACATTGTCCCTCTCAAAGCGAAACAGTCCGGTGCGTACGCAAACATATGGGAACATGAAATAAGGCATGTCTTCCCGGTCAATTATTACATAGAAACCATTCCATGGACTAAACAGGGTTTCCGTTTCAAGACCGGTTCCGACGAGGAAAAGGGCAAAAAGGCATGTTATGTGAGATTAGGGATTAATGAAGCAAAAGGAACCGTATGGTTCGATGACATAAAGTTGAAAGAACTTAAAAACAAATAGATGCACAGGAAATTATCTGTCAAAATGAAAATAAAAACGGGAATCATTGGCATAGGAACCATGGGACAGGGTCATCTGAAGACTCTCCTCAACGACGTTCCGGCATGTGAAGTTGTTGCCGTATGCGAACCAGAGCAGAAAAGGCTTGATGAAGCAAGGGGAAAAGGGCTTCTGAGTGAAAGCATAAGACAGTTCTCGTCATATTCCGAATTAATAGATTCAGGCCTCTGCGAGGCTGTCGTGGTTGTGACACCTCACCCCCTCCATCCTGAAATCAGTATTTACGCCTTCAAGAAAGGCCTTCATGTCCTCTGCGACAAGCCGATTGGCATAACAGTATCTGGCGCTGAAAAGATGATATCCGTGTGGAAAAGGAAAGACGTGAAATTCTCCACGATGTATTCGATGCGGACAACCGCCGTGAACAGGGTGATAAGGGATTGGATAGTTCAGGGAAAGCTGGGCAAGATCAGCAGGGCGGACATGGTCTGCACAAAATGGCTCAGGACTCAGAAATACTATGACGAGCAGATCTGGAGGGGCACATGGAAAGGTGAAGGCGCGGGACTGCTTTTGAATCAGGCACCTCATAATCTTGATCTCCTGTACTGGTGGTTCGGCCCGGCGGAAACAATTTCCGCGAAAGTCTCAACGCGGTTCCATAATATTGAAACGGAAGATGAAGTTGAAGCAATAATAAAAACCAAGGCCGGATTCCCGGTCAGATTCTATTCCAGCACCGGAGAAGCGCCGGGGATCGACCGCATTGAAATAATAGGCACAAGGGGGACTCTTGTAAAAGACGGCTCCGGCCTTGTATTCCATGAGCTGGAGAACGCATCCGACAGTATCATAAATGACAGCACAAAAGGCATGGCGGAGATACCGGTCACCGTAATGAATCTGGATGTGCCTCAGACGGAAAGGGGGCACAAGATTGTGTTCCGCGACTTCTTTGACGCGATTATTTCGAACAGGCCCAACAGCAGCATGATTGCCCCTGGCGATGAAGGGATACATTCGCTGGAATGGGCTAATGCAATGCTCATGTCGTCAATTGAAGGACGGGAGATAAAGCTTCCTTTAGGCAGGCGGAGATATGATAAGCTTTTAGAAAATCTCATAAACGGGAAAACCAAAATATGAAAGGGACTAAACCATGAAAATTGCAATCACTCCGATAAGTGTCTCCAAGATGTTCCGCACCGGCGAAATGGATGTGGAGAAATTCATAAGCTTCTGCGCCGAATTGGAAATCGACGGCATAGACGTGCTTGATTCGAATTATTATCCGTGGTTCTGGAAAGACAAGAAGAGCGAATTCAAGAAAATCCCGGCCTTGCTCGAAAAGAACAAGCTCAAACTGGCCGCCTGCGCCACCGGAAACAATTTTGCAAAATTGAAGGAGGAAGACAGGAAGGCCACCGTGGAAATGGTAAAATCCGCAATCAGGGAGACCGCCGAACTTGGCGCCCCCCTGCTCCGCGTTTTCGGCGGATACCACAAGGAATCAGGAGGGGAAGCCGGAGTGGATTATCACAATGGCCTGGAATTGATTATGGACGGCCTGGAAAAATGCGTCGTGGAAGCGGAACGTTCAAAGGTCGTACTGGCTTTGGAAAATCACGGAAGGCTTCCGGGACATTCCTATGAAATTGAATCCATAATGAAACACTTCAACTCTCCATGGATCAGGGTGATGTTCGACTGCGCAAACTTCATGGGGAACGGAATGGATGAGCCCGAAGACCCCCTCCGCGCATATGAACGCCTGAAAAATTATGTCGTGCATGTCCATGTGAAAGACACAGGTCCGGCAATCACCTCAAACCTCAGAAAGATGGAAGGCTATGTCGCAGGGATGGGCAAGGTGCCGCTCAGGCAGTTCGCCTCCCTGCTTGAAGAGAACAGATACCAGGGGTTCTGCTCCCTGGAATACGAGGCTTCGGCAATAGTTCCCGAAGCAAGCGGCGTAAGGCAGAGCATTGAATATCTCAAGAGGATAATGGCCATCCATCAGATGTTCAAAGAACATAATTAATCAGGCGGCTGAAAGCCGCAACTTTTAAATTCCAAGTCCAAACTTACGTCAGGCGCTTCGGCCTGACCTTGGAGTGCTGTAACTTGTTACAGCCTTGTTCAGAGGAGCTTGCTCCTCGTCTAACTGACAAGCAAGCTTGTCAGAAGAAAGGCGGTACCAAGGTACCGCACTCCAAGTGCGAATTTCGCAATTCGCAGAAGATGAATTTCAGAGTTTAGAAAATAACTGTTCAAAACATTGAAATTCCTTAACGTTTCGATAAGGCGGCCGAAGCACCGCAACTTTTATAGAATAGTTACAGAGGCGCAAAGGCACAGAGGCACAAAGTTTTGAAAAATGTCAAATTTGACAAAGAAAACAAAAGAACAGCCCTTGCGGGTTAACTACTAACAAAAACGAATCTTAATTTGTTCGTAGCATGTCGCACCGTAGCTCCTAGCGAAGGCGGATCAATGCCGCAAGGCATGTTCTTATTTGGAATTTTTCTCCTTCTGAAATCTGGAGCTTGTTTGGGTGTTGGAATTTGAAAATTGGAATTTGCATCCTTGTTGGATGTTCATGTGAAAATTTTGAAACTGTGAAACAAAGACACTAAGGGGAACATATGGATTCGAACCAGGAAACAAGACTGATGTCTGTCATGGCCCATCAGGATGATTTTGAATTTAACGCATCCGGAATATTCGCCGTCGCAAAAAAAGCACATGGGAACAAGGTCAAACTGAAGATATTGACCACCACGCGCGGAGCGTCAGGCCATCATATCCTGAATGCCGAAGAGACTTTCAAGAGAAGGGATGCTGAATCCCGGAAGAGCGCAGAAATCCTGGGCGCCGAATACGAATGCCTGCGCTGCCTGGACGGCAATCATGTGGAGGCGCAGTTTTTCCCTGACAGGAATACCCTTGGCGGGCTGTGGAACGCGATAAGGAAATTCAGGCCCCACTACTTATTCTGTCCGCCGGTCATAAGCAATCCCCTGGCCGGCATCCATATCGATCATTACAATACCGCCATGGCCGTGAGGATGCTCGGATACCAGGTGACCGTACCCCACGCTTATCCAGCAATGGGGGAACCGGTTTTGGAACGGGTCGAGGCCCCGGCAATCATAAATGTCGACGACATGTACGCCAGGGAGACAGACTGGCATTTCTGCGTAGACATAAGCGGCGTATATGATGAAAAGAAAATACCCATGTCATTGTGCCATGAATCCCAGCTTTTTGAATGGCTTCCATGGAATTCAGGAGTATCAGTACCATCGGTTGACCAGGTTAAAGAGAAATTAAAGAACAGGCACTTGGAGATAAACAAACGCTACGGGCTGAATGATGGTGTAATGCGGGAGTTTTTCAGGATTACGGCCTGGGGAAGGAAAACTCTGCCGAAAAATTTTGAAACCATATTCCCCGGGTTAACACTCTCCAACGCAGGGAAAATAATATCAGGTGAACAATGAATGACATGACAAAAGAGTTTGTGGAAATCCTGACCGACTTGCTTGATTGCCCCTCGCCGTCGGGACGTGAAGAGAAAACCAGGGAATACATCAAGTCTAAACTTGAGGAGATCGGATTTGACCATGAAACCGATCCGGCCGGCAACCTGCTGGTAAGGCTGAGCGGTCGGAATCCAAACGGCCCACTGACCATAATCGCCGCCCACATGGATGAAATCGCAATGGTGGTGACCGGGATCGAAAGCAATGGGGATCTGAAGGTCATTAATTCAGGCGGTCTTGTACCATGCAAACTTGGTGAGACTCCTGTGGAGATAGTATCGGACAAGGATGAAAATGTAATCGGCCTGTTTTCGATGGGCTCAACGCACACCAAGGCCGCAAGAGAGGGAAACTGGGCGCCCGGCTGGGCTGATGTGCGGATAAAGACTGGACTGTCACCTGATGCGCTAAAAGAAAAGGGAGTCCGTATCGGCTCATCCGCCGTACCCGTAAGAAGCTCAAGGGGACCTCATGTTTTCGGCGATGAAAAAGATCCGATGATTTCCGCATGGACTTTTGATGACAGGGCTGGAATTGCCGAACTGCTACTCACCTTGAAGATGATTAAGGAGAATAATTTGAAACTTGAAAACCGTCTCATCATAGCGTTCACAGTGCATGAGGAAGGCGGCTGCCACGGCGCAAAAGTGCTGGCACAGCGAGAACTTCCCGAAATATTTGTGGCAATAGACGGTTGTCCGGTTGTGGATCCGGAAACTTTGAAACTGGACGGGAGACCCGGAGTTTGGAGCAAGGACTCCATCTGCCATTACGATCAGCGCCTCATCAGGGATTTGATGGACGCAGGAATTGCAGCCGGAACAGAACTGCAGCCTGTCGTCTACGCCAGTGCCTCATCCGATGCAAGCGCGGTGTACAGCGCCGGAGGAGCTGCGAGAATCGCATTTCTCGGCCATGTCCGCACAAACAGCCACGGTTTCGAACTGGCAAGGCTATCGGTCTTCCGAAACACCATTAACACCCTATTCAAATTCATGGAGAACAGGCTCTGTGCAAAATAACATTGACAAATAAAATAGTTGCAAATGACAAAAGTAGATTTTGACAAGTACACTTTATGTGACGGGCTTATCCAGAAAGCCTCACCTGAAGCACCGCGTGCCGGCGAAGGCAGTGCCGTGGGATTGCGGGACGTTTCCGTATTGTTTGTCTATTCGCATTTCACAGGTCGTGGCGATGATGCGCCTGCATGCCTCGTGAAAAGAGTGTCAAATGACAGTGGCAGAACATGGTCCGCACCTGTGGAAGTCCAGAAAAAGCAGGGAGAATCTCATCTCAATGTAATGTCTGCAAGTTTGCTTCGTCTGCAAAATGGCAATATAGCCTTTGTGTTTCTGGAAAAAATCGATCCTGAGAAATGCGTTCCCTATATAAAATTCAGCAGCAATGAAGGGGAGACATGGACGCCGCCGGAGCCGATAGACAAGACGGAAAGCGGGTATTACACCGTCAATAATGACCGCCTTTGCATGGCCTCGGGCGGCAGGATATTTCTGCCGTTCAACCTATATGAGTTTTCCGAAAAACACAAAAGAGGCAATAACAGGTGCGGGGTCTTTTATTCCGACGACAACGGCGCTACATGGGGGAAAAGCAAATGCCTGCCGATGAAAAGAGAAAACGTGATTTCACCTGCGAATCTCCATGAGTCCAAATTGAAGATATGGAATGAAATCAACGCCTATGGCGTAAGTATTCAGGAACCGGGAATAGTGGAACTGTCTGACGGAAGTATGATGATGTAGATAAGGACTAACGGCGGATACATGTACAGCGCCTTTTCAAAGGACAATGGGGAGCATTGGGATGAATTCAAAGCGGTGTCGTCAATAATATCCCCCCTTTCGCCGCAGTCCATAAAGAGGCTCCCGGACAGTTCGCGCCTCATTTGCATATACAATGATCACAGGGATTACGCATTCTCCGAGGAACCATGGTGGAATTGGAGGACACCTTTATCCGCGGCAATAAGCGACAACGGCGGAAAAGAATGGAGATTCCTTGGCAACATTGAAGGAACGAGTCATAATTATTGTTATACAAGCATTTTATTTCTTGAAGACGTAGTTATGCTGACATACTATCAGTCCGAAAACAACATTGTGGACGGGAAGGAAGTTCGCAGGAACTTGGCTTCTTTGAAAATCAAGGCGCTGAAAATCAGCGCCTTCTCATGATTTATTTTTAACTGCGAGGCAAACATGAAAATACTTATAATGACAGACATGGAAGGCTGCGCGGGAATCTTAAACTTTAAAGATTGGATCTCTCCGGCAGGACGTTATTACGAAAAAGGTAAAACTTTTTTGACGAACGAGGTGAATGCCGCCATAGACGGCTTTTTTGAAGGTGGCGCCACCGAAATAATAGTGGTGGACGGACACGGCTACGGTGGGATTGATCCGGCGCTTCTTGACGAACGGGCGGTATTGAGGCGCGGCAGTGGCGAAAAGACCTGGCCATGGGGGCTTGACAGGACTTTCAATGGTCTTGCCTTTGTCGGGCAACATGCCAAAGCCGGAACTCCGTTTTCACATCTGACACATACTCAGAATACGAATGTCATAGATTGCAGAATAAATGATTTGTCAATCGGCGAATACGGGCAGCTCGCCCTCTGCGCAATGGAACTGGGAATTCCTACAATCCTGGCGTGCGGCGAGAAGGCTTTGGCTGAAGAAGCGGAAGCGTTGACCCCTGGAGTTGTAACTGTATCCGTGAAAAAGGGGTTGAAGCCTGATGACGGACACCGGAACTGCACGACAGAGGAATATGAAGCGGCCAAATGCAGTGCGGAACACCTTTCTCCGGCAATGTCATGCAAGCTAATCAGAGAAGGGGCCGCCAAAGCTATAAATAAGCTGAAAAAGTCACCGTCGTCATTCAAATATCCAAAACTGTCGCCTCCATATCGGATGGTAATTGAATTCCGCGAGTATGTTGGAAGGGATCAACCGGCTTATACAAAAACAAACGAACACGCCGACAGCATTATAGACCTTATGAGCATCCCATGGAGCATGTGCAAATAAACCCACAACCAGAAAAACATACTAAGAGTCGGATCAACTGCGGACAAATTCTCATTTTTTTTTAATTCGTTTGTAGTCAATGTCGCAAGGCATGTTCTTGTATTATTTATTTTCATGGAACTGTAAAAAATTATCAGGGGAAGAAAAGCAATGTTGAAATTTAAAAATGGAAAAAATGATTTCGGACGGAAAAGCACTAAGGAAACTGTGGAAATCCTCTTTGTCGGGGATGTCTGCCCGACTACTGTTGAAAGCCAGAAACTCATCCAAGACGGCAAATCCGGAGAAATACTCGGTGGAATCAAGGAAATCCTGAGCGACTGCGACCTGTCAGTGATACAATTCGAGACCCCGCTTACCGACAAAGGCACACCGATTCCGAAATGCGGACCTAACCTGAAGTCCCCTCCAAACTGTGTTGATTTCCTTAAAAAAGGCAAATTTGATATTGCATTGCTTGCCAACAACCATATCGGCGATGTCGGCACCAAAGCAGTAACGGAAACCATTGACATCCTCCACCGCAACGGGATTAAAACCGTCGGTGCTGGCAAAGATATCGAGACGGCGGGCCAACCACTGTCCCTCAGGAAGAACGGCATCAGCATAGCAATCATGAATGTCGCGGAGAATGAGTTCGGAGGCGCCGATGTCAATAAGCCTGGGGCCAATCCCCTGAATGTGCCGCTCAATATTTCCCAGATCATTGAATTGTCACGCAAAGTCGATATTGTCATAGTAGCAGTTCATGGCGGCAATGAGAAGAATCCGTTTCCAACACCGCGAATGGTTGACACCTATCGCGCCTTTGCGGACGCCGGTGCTGCGGCGGTAATTTCGATTCATACGCATTGCCCGGAAGGGATTGAAATCTGGCATGGAAAACCGATCGTCTACAGCCTCGGCAACTTTTATTTCCCTTATCCAGGCAACAAATACAACAAGGAGAACTTCTGGTGGAAGGGGTACATGCTTAAGTTGAAATTTGACAGGAAGAAAGCATATTCCCTTCAAATAATCCCGACATCATTCGGTCCTGACGAAAGCAAGATCATCCCGTTTGCCGGGAAAGCCAGGGATAAGTTTTTCACCTACATGTCTGAGATTTCTAAAGTGCTTGAGGACCGCCAGGAAATCAAGCGTATTTTTGATGCCTATTCCGCACAAAACGCTTGTGCACGGATTGGCGCCATCAAGACACATTATCTATCAGACTGGCCCTCCGAAAACGAGCCTGAAAAAGTCAAGGCATTCCTTGCCGATCCGAAAAAATTCAATCAGTTGCTCGTTCTTAGAAACCTTTTGAACTGCGAAACCCATCATGAGATGCTTTCCAATCTTTTCCGGTTGTTTGAAGACGGAAAAGTGGATGAATCGCAAAAGCATTTTCAGAAATATGTTAAATTCTGTAACGCCGATTTCGGCTTCTGATTTCCAAATATATTAAAAAAACAACACCGGAAACTTAAATAAGATGGACATACTTTCAGCGACACTTCTTCTTTTTCTTGTCATGGATCCGGTCGGGAATGTGCCTGTCTTCATTTCATTGATAGGCCACTACGACAAGAAGAAGCAGAACAGGATTATTATAAGGGAATCGCTTATAGCCCTGCTTGTCCTGATGTTTTTCCTTTTTGCCGGCCGCTATTTCCTGTCTGTATTCAGTCTTTCCGAACCAGCACTCACGATTGCAGGAGGCATCATCCTGTTCATCATCGCCTTAAAACTCATATTTCAGAGGGCTGACATGATTTTTGAAAGCAGTGATGAGGGTGAACCGATTGTCGTCCCGCTGGCTATTCCATATATAGCCGGACCTTCAGCCATTGCTACAGTCATGCTTATGAGCAGCCGTGAACCGGGCAGATGGCCCGAATGGTTGCTGGCCATAATAATAGCAAGTGTAATCTCGGGGTTGATACTGCTCATGTCGGCCCCGCTGGGAAAACTGCTGGGTAGCAAGGGACTTTCCGCAGTTGAAAGACTGGTCGGACTACTCCTCACGGCCATTGCGATACAGATGCTTCTTCTGGGGATAAAACAGTTTATGGAAACCCTAAAAACATAATTTCCGAAAAATACGGTTCGGGTTCAGTTATTCACAGGAATAACTGAACATTGCAAAGCCGGGGGCGTCGGATATTTCAACTTCCAGAAATTTCCCATGCCGTATCAATCTGGCGTCACCCGAAATATTCTTGAATGCAATATTGTCGGGAATATAATTTACCGTGATTTTAACCTCAGGTGTTTCGGAGGCAAATTCCCGGTAGAAAATGAGATACCCGGAATTGTGGTCGAAATCATGCGATTGGAAACCGGTTATGGATCGTCCGTCCGGACAGGAGCCGACAGGGAAAATTTCACCGGCAAAAATTCTATCGCGGTGCAGGCGGTGCAAATCCATGACATTGCGTATCCTTTTCCGGTCGGCAGGAGCCACCTTTGACGGAGCAAACCACAGGAGCGGATTTGCGAACATCGCAATTGCCGCCCAGTATTCAACCGGGTATGCCAGCGGAGAAAGCATTTTCTTATCGGTATAGAAATTCTCCAGGATATCCCCCGGATACGGGATTTCAATTTGCAGCGACTGTGGACGGATAAACTGCGCAAGATTCCATAAATTGCGCAACGTCTTTTCGGGATGATAGCCAAGCCCCCAGTTATGGCAGACATACCGGTTTTCCAAGAAGATGTTGCCATATTCGAGGAAAAGGAAATATCCAGGCCTCTGCCCGTTGGTGGTGTCAAGATTGAAATAAATCCGCCCGTCCGACTTTTCGCGGCCGCACTGCAGCAGCTTCCGCAGATTCTCCTCCGCTTCATAAGTGCGCGTCATAACCGCATCTATTTTGAAATTGTTGAAACCGTAGCGTCTGTGGAAATTCAGAACCAGTTCCGCAAAACTCTCCCAATCCCGGTATTCGCAGTTGCAGGACGGGGCCATCCACAATGCGAGTTCAACCCCTGACATATTTGCGACTTCCACCAATTTGTCGAAGTTTCCGTGAAGCTTGTCAGCGACTTTCCAAAACTGAGCGTCAACGGCACGGTTTTTGATAATTATTTCAGACAGTGAACCTCCCTGCTGCCAAGAATCGTCTATCTGATAATGAGTTGCTCCAAGTTCAGGGCAAGCCTTGATTTCCTCGACAAGGAAATCCTCTGAAACCAGCTTTGGGAAACGGCCGCAGCCCCAGGGATTAACCATGATTGAATGATTTTTCTCCGGATTTAGAGGGAACCTCTTTTTCAAATATGATTTTATTGCCAAATCACGTTCTGAGGAATCATGAAAAAGGATGAGTGCATGCCGGTAGCCGGCAAAGGTTTTGGATGGTTGCAATTCATGTGGCTCAACACCCCAGTTGCACGAGAAAACAGTTCCGGAATCAATGCGGAAATCGTATTTTTCAAAATCACGCCGCTCCGAACTGGGAGGCGCTTCCTGCAAATAAACGAAACCTGCGCCATGCGTGTCTTCGCAAAAGAGCAGATTTCCGTTCAGCTGTCCATCGCCTGCCTTATGGATCTTCACCAGGTCATCGAGATAATCTGTGCGGCCGAAGAACTCAACGGCCCGCAGCGGCAGGATTCCGTCGGCAGGATTGATGCTGTCAACACAGCTTTCCAGATGCTCAACAGAAAACCGGGTGCCGTTGCCGGAATCGGAAAGGCGGCGGCTCCAGTAAAGATTGGGCATTACGGAGGCACATACCGAATTCTGGACGGCAATCACCGCTGATTCCGGATAAACGATATATTCCCTGATGAAAACAATCCGCTGAACTTTTTCTTCGATGACCAGCCGGACTCTGACATGTTCAGAATCCAAAAATGAACCCAATCTGGTCTCGGCGGAAACATCAACAACACAATACTCTGAACCATTATAACCGGGACGATTGATGCCTATGAACGAAAAGTCTCCGGACTTCTTGTCGCCTTTGGCGAATTCCCTGCCAGCGGCATCCTTCAGCGAAGTTGTTCGCGGGATTCCGGAGCCGAGATCGAGGCAGCGGCTGAATGCGGAATTCGCAATAATCAGCCGCCCGTCATCCAAGCGGATATTTACGTCTTTGAAAACAAAGTCTTTTATCATATTAATTCTTTTTCATTATTATTTTCGAACTATATGACAAGAATCCATACTAAACAACGCCCTATCTGCTTTTAATGACAGCCGATATGACTATAGGATACCATCCCTGGAGCTTGCTAAACGTCTCGCAATTAATGGCGCTAATTTAAGGTTTTCCTCCTAAGTAACTCGTCCGCCCAGGCGGATGACCCGAGATTCGCGGGTCAGATAGACCCGCGCTACTCTAAATGAGTCTTAACTTAGTGGGATTTCGTCTCGCAATAGAATATAGATCCCAAGGGTTTTATCCCATTGGTGAATAAGATTGGGAGGCCACGTTGAACGCGTGATGCCAAGCTAATCTTATTCACCAGCGCAGCCCAGCGTCGCTACGATGCTGGACACAGCAATTGCAGGGGGTCCACGCGACAGGCGGAAAAAAACAGAACTGACGTTGACATTTTTATTGCCCCCGCTATATTGTCTGACAATATGACTATTGTTTTATTTATATTCCTAAGCTGATAAAAAAAATATAATAAGGAGGGCGTTTGATGAAACTGAATTCTCCGAGGATTCGAAAGAGAGGAGTGAATTATCTGACAGTCAAGCCCCTTGAATTCACGCTTATAGAGCTCCTGGTTGCCTGCCAACCGAAGCCTTGGCGCAGGACAATTCAATCAAAGTTCACTTTGGTTGAATTGCTTGTGGTAATTGCGATTATCGCAATTCTGGCGGGCATGCTCCTCCCGGCATTGAACAAAGCCAAGGAGATTTCAAAGTCAACTGTCTGTCTAAGCCAGCTCAAGCAGCTCTCTTTGGGCGTAAATCAATACGCAGACGACTGGCAGGGTTATCCCCCCGGCTCACGTCTGGGGGCGGGGTGGGTAAGTCCTTACATGGTTTGGTGGTTTCAATCTAGTGATATAGGAGGTATTTCCGATTACATGGGCCAACCGAATCTCCCGGCAAGTTATACGCGTCAACAAGCACCGAAATACGCTGAATGCCCGGCCGATCCGTATGTTTGGAAAGACCAAGATACGCCTGGGGTTTTCGACGGGCGCGAGGCCTCATACGGACTTAGCAGGCGACTGATCACGAGTTTCATTTTGACGGGAAACCCTCCTCTGCCCGCTCCATGCAAGATGGAAGCCATAAAAAACCCATCCACGAAAGTGCTGATCGCGGACGGCTCCCATGGTAAACTTGACGGAATCGTCAACGGTGGCAGAGGCTGTAGTGTGGACTCTGTTGAGTCCGGCGGTCCCATATGCCGTTACAGGCACGGCTCCGGGGGCGGCAAATCCGGCAACGTCCTCTGGGTCGACGGCCATGCCAGCAGCGAAGGTTGGTCTTTCCTTAAGAGCATAGGATCAGCCTCAAGTGCGGTTAGGAACAAATACTGGGATGCACTAGAGGCTCAATGAGGCGACTCCAAGCATGAAACCGATAGCATTGATGAAGCCTGAATGGGTTGGCGCCATGGATCTGGAAGTTCATGAGGGCGGCAAGGTTCAACCATGGCGATTGCCGCTCGAACTGTTGGATTTTCTTGATCCGAGGTCCCGTTTCCAAGCGGGAAACCCATCCGGGGTACGCATCCGCTTTACCAGCACAACCCGGTGCGTTGTCTTGGAAGTTGAGGCGGTGCCTGAGCTGAAGCGTTGGTTTGATCTGCTTGTCGACGACAAACTTGCTGGCCGGGTTGAACTGGCGCCAGGTCAGACAGAGATCGTATTCGACCATCTTCCAGAAGGTGAAAAAGTGCTGGAGATCTGGCTGAACCACATGTACAGCCCGGTGATTGTCTCCGCCTTGCGAATTGACGATAACGCATCTTTTGAAAGTGCTCCACCTTCAGAAAAAAAACGGATTCTTTTCCACGGCAGTTCGATTTCACACGGCCGTCAGGCGGCCGGACCGACGGAGAGCTGGACGGTTGGAGCGGGACGCCTGGCCGGGCTTGACCCTATTAACCTCGGATTAGGCGGAGGCTGCATACTTCAGCCCTCCATTGCCCGTGTCATCCGTGATCTGTCCGCAAATTATCTTAGCTTCTGTTTCGGAGCAAACGTGGTGATGGGCTACACGCACAACGAACGTTCTTTCCGGACCGATGTTGCAGGTTTCATACAAATAGTCCGTGAAGGACATCCGAAAACACCGCTGGCAATCCAGGGTCCAATTTTCTGCCGTTCCTTCGAAGAGTTTGAAGACAAGAAAAAATTTTCATTGGTTCAATGCAGAAAAGCGCTCGTGGAAGTGGTCGAGTGTTTCCAGAAACATGGAGACAATAAAATATTCTATGGCGGCGACCTGAAGCATTTCGGGTCGGAGGACGAATCGATGTTTGTCGACGGTGTCCACCCGAACGGCGAAGGACACCGTCTGATGTCCAGACGTTATGTGGGCATGGTCTGGCCGCGGATTAAGTCTATGGCGGAAGATGAAATCAAATGATAAATTTAAATAGAGGACTATTATGAAATCAAAATTTAAATTACTAACCTGCTCAATTGTTTTATATGTTTTTTTCGGATTGAACTTTGAAGGCTTTTCAGACACTGCTTCCGCAAGACCGGACATTGTAAAGGACGGCAAGCCGAATGCGGAAATCATCATCTCCGACAAGCCGACCAGGTCAATGAAAGTGGCCGCTTCAGAATTACAGTCAAATATCCAGAAAATCAGCGGTGCGAAACTGCCTATTGCCACGGTGCCGAACAAAGATGTTCCCGTGAAAATTTACGTAGGCAAAAGCACTTATACCGATGCTCTGGGCATTAACAACAAGGGACTGAAGCACGGTGCATTCCGCATGGTTTCCGGTGACAACTGGCTTGCGTTGATTGGAACCGACACGGACTATGTGTTCAAAGAGCCGTACGCAAAGAGTCCGGATGACAAGGATCGCGTCCAGGCAGAGTGGGAACGCATCACCGGCGCCAAGTGGCTCGCACCTTACGGGACATCTCCGTTGCGCCACTACAACAAGGAACTTGATCTCTGGTATCTGGATGAGCGCGGCTCCATCAACGCCGTATACCGTTTCCTGAACGACTTGGGCATGCGCTGGTACATGCCGGGGGAACTCGGGGAAATCGTACCGGATAAGAAGACCATCCCGCTTCCCAGCGTAGACAAGACAGTACGCCCCGATTTCGCACTTAGGGAACTGCATTCTCGTGCGGCATTCTCGAATACCAGCGAAGCTCTATGGACAATGCGACTGGGACGTAACATCGCCCCGGACATCGTCGGTCCATACATTACCGGTGCCGTCGCCCATGGCATGACGAAGGTCGGACAACAGCCCGGAAGCCGTACGAATTATCCGGAGTTTTTCGCAATAATAAACGGCAAACGATTCATGCCTGAGAAAAACCCGTCATTCTGCCTCTCCTCCAAGGAACTGTTCGACCAGAATGTCCGATACCTTCGGGCTGTGTTTGATGTCTATAATCCGCTAATGGTGTCAGTACAGCCGGCCGACAGTAACGTGTTGGTCTGTCAATGCGAAAAATGCGCAGGCAAAGGCACCCCTGATCGCGGCCGCCGCGGCGACGCCTCGGACTACGTATGGGAATATATCGACCGCGTGGCGCGCGAGGTCTACAAAACCCATCCGAACAATAAAATCGCCGCTTTGGCCTACGCCAATTACCAGTTACCGCCCACAAAAATAGCCACCCTGAGTCCCAACATAATAGTCGGCACGCCCAGCGGCCGCACATTCACCCACAACAATCCCGAGGAAACAGAGCTGATCCGGAAAATCACCAAGGAATGGTTGGATAAACTCCCTGAAGGATCTAAACAGATATACCACTACGAATACTTCATGGATGCCCGCCCCGGCCGGCGCACAGAGAATCTACCGGTGTTTGTAACCGGCTCGGTCGCCCAGTCCCTGCGCGACGTAAAGGGTGCTTGCATCGGCGAGCACATTGATGTGGAAAGATACCGCGACAGCCTCATCGATCTGGGAGTCATGCACCTCAACCTTTATGTGACATCAAAACTGTGGTGGGACGCTGATCAGGATTTGAATGCATTGCTTGAGGAGTACTACGCTCTATATTATGGCCCGGCCCGGGAACAGATGAAGAGGGTCATAGAATACGCCGAAGCGCACTGGCCGGAAATGCCGTCGAACCCTGAAACAATCAGAACTTATTTCGCCCTCCTAGCTGAAGCGCAGGCTGCGGTCCCGGCTGATTCAGTATACGGCAAACGTATCGGTCTCATGTGGCAGTACACCAAACCAATGAAGTCAATTCTGGAGAAACTGGCTCAGCCCCGGGATGTGTCAGTACCGCCGGTCCTACTGAAAGGGACTCGCCCACCTATAAAAGCTTCCGACATTAAAATCGACGGGAAGTTGGATGAAAGTGCCTGGCAAGATATTCCCGGCAAAAGCACGCCCGAGCACCTCGATCTGGAAACCTATAAGTTGCGCGATCTAGTTACAGGCGCAAAACCGGTTTATCCCACAACATTCAAGACATTCTGGGCGGATGGGGCGCTTTATATGGGCATTCGCTGCGAAGATCCAGATGCCGCAAACCTCAACATAGCCACACGAACACGTGACGACGCAGCCATCTGGAATGGCGACCTGGTCGAGCTACATCTGGAAACCCAGAGCCATTCCTACTACGCTCTTGTAATAAACCCGGCAGGCGCGCTGATGGACTTGGACTGGAAAGACAAGGCCCGGGAGACTGCGTGGAACTCCAAGGCTGAAGTGGCGACACAAATTGACGATAAAGGCTGGACGATTGAGATCCGTATCCCGGTCGTCGACGAACAGGAGGCGGAGATTGTGGAACTAGGCGGGAGCGGAGTGATGGGGCGTCAGCCCACCAAGCTCTATCCTTGGTACATGAACCTGATACGCCAGCGTGCCCGCGATACCGAAAAGGAGCTTTCCGCCTATTCTCCTACCGGAAAACCATCGTTCCACGACCCTGCGAAGTTCGCACGATTCTCGTCACCAAAATGAACAATTGCACCTATGGTAAAATCTTAAAAAAAGCAGGATAAAAATATGGAAGGGAATCATAATGCGTTTACGGACATGTGCGAGTTCCGCGGGGACATGTACCCGACGTTCCGCTCCTGCCCTGACGGGCACTTGATGTTCACGTCATCTGGGTCGACGGCCATGCCAGCAGCGAAACCTGGGTTTTCCTTAAGAACACGGTCGGACCGAGCACAAGCGCATCGAAGAACAAGTATTGGGCTGCACTGGAGGATCAATGAGGCAAATACGGATATCTTGAGGCTGCCCACAAGCGTCAGTTTAACCGGCAATACAATCTTTATAACAAAGAACAAGGATAATTGAAACCATGAGAAAATTAATGCTCGAAATTGCAATGATGCTAATGTCCGTCATGATTTTAGCAGAGGAGATGACAATAATAAAAGATGGTGTATGCAAGGTTCCTGTCATTGTATCTGAAAAAGCTTCCGGTGACTCCCTGCTTGCGGCAAATCACCTCGCCGAATATGTTCAAAAGATAAGCGGCGCCCTTCCTTCTGTATTGAATGGATCTCCGAAGACAATACCGGACAGTGCAATTTGGATAGGATATCAGCCAGTCCTAAAAACCCTTTTCCCAAATGTGAATTTCAACTTTCAACATCCCGAAGAGATTCTCATTGTCTGCAATGGCCGGCATCTTGCAATACTTGGCAGCGAAAAGATAGTCGAAGGTAAACAGTGGAAAGATGGAACTCCCAACGCCGTATATACTTTTCTACAGAAACATCTGGATGTCCGCTGGTTCTATCCAGGCCCTTTGGGAGAAGATGTTATCCGCAGACAGACAATAAAATTCCCTCCTTTTGAATACCGGTTCCATCCGCAGTTCCTGCAACGTGCGATCTACAGACGTTATTTCAACAACAAGGACTGGTGCCGTTTCCAGAGGTTGATGAATGATACGCTCAATATTCCTGCCGGACATGGCTTTGGCAACTGGTGGGAGAAGTACAGCAAGGATCATCCCGATTATTTTGCACTTCAGCCAAACGGAAAGCGCGATGGCTATCCAGACCCAAGCAGAGCGAAACTCTGCGACTCAAATCCAAAAGTACAGAATCAATTCCTGTTAGATGTTGACGAGGAACTCAGGAAAAATCCATCCGCCGATATTTTCAATGCATCGCCAAACGACAGCTTCCTTTCAGGTTATTGCGTATGTGAAGCCTGCGAGGCCTGGGATGCTGCTGATGCCCCAAAATGCAACCTGGAATGGCAGAAACTCAAGAAAGAGCACGTTGCGCTCACTGACCGTTATGCGAAATTCTGGAATGTTCTTGGCAGAAGATTGAAAGAACTTCATCCTGACAGGGAATTATGGATTTACGGAATGGCTTACGGCACCGCCCTCAGAACCCCTCCGGTAAAAGAGGTTTTGGACAAAAATATAATTATAAGTTTTGTCGGCAGTTTTCCAATCACATGCGAAGAACGCCGTCAGGAAGAAAAGGCAATGTTCAAGGAATGGAAAGACAAGGCGAAGGCGCTGATATACCGTCCGAACCTGTTCTGGTATTCCGGAGGCATGGCTGGATTCCCCACGATTGCAATCAAGAAGACAATTGAGGATTTCAGGTTCCTCGCTGAAAATAACTGCGTAGGCTTGACGATTGACACGACACCTCAGCACTGGGCAACCCAGGGCCCCCAGTATTATGTAATGGCCCAAATGGCATGGGATCCTTTTCAGGATGGGGAGGCTTTGCTTGAAGACTATTACAAAAGGTGTTTTGGGAAAGCCGCCGATTCAATGAGGAGCTACTGCCAGTTGATGGAAGATGCGCATAATCGCCTGACGGAAACTCCTGGCTGGAAGCCTTCGATGGGAAAGATAAGGGACACCACTGCGGAACTGGCAAAAGTATACGGGACGGACCTGCTTGACAAAGCCGACACCATACTAAAAAAAGCGGAGGCAGACCTCCAGGACGAGCCGGAAATTTATAAAAAACGTATTGCCCTAATGCGTAGCGGTCTGGATTTCACAAAGCTGCAAACTGAAATAATCAATGTTATGCAGAAAGTTAGGGACAGTGGAGATAAGGATAAAGAGGCACATGGAAAAGCAATGGCTTTAAGCATTGAAAGGAGTAAATTCTTCAAGCTATACGACGGGATTGCAATAAACGACCATATCTTCAATGTCACATGGTTGAAATCCCGCAAGATGGAAAGCTATATGGGCTTTGGAACTGATGCTTTGACTGGGGCATCATCAAACACGAAAAACACCGCTCCGGTCAATAATGCAAAAGATCCTGCAATAAGGGATGATGTTCAATAGACAAATTCATAAATTTATCAAACTTGAACCGGAGAAATAAAGACTATGGGACAGATGCCTGAAATAAAAGTTGATTCGGTACGGAAGATATTCGATGACGAAAACCACAACGCTTTCACCGACATGTGCGAGTTCCGCGGCAACATGTACCTCACGTTCCGCTCCTGCCCTGACGGGCATCTCATGTTCACTACTTCGCGGATCATAGTTTTGACAAGCAGGGACGGAACCGATTGGCGGCAAATACACTCCTTCAACGTACCACTCCGTGATGTGCGGGATCCGCATTTTCTGGTATTCCAGGACAAGCTTTTCATATACACGGCGACATGGCTCTGCAATCCTGCAACACCCGGAGTATTTGATAATAACGACCATCTGGGCTACGCCGCGTGGACTGCCGACGGGCAAAACTGGGAGGGGCCCCGTTCACTCGAAGGAACCTACGGCCACTATATCTGGCGCACGGGGGCTTCTGCCGGTAAAGCATACCTATGCGGACGCCGTGTACGCGACTTTACGCCGACCGACGGAGAAGAAGGAAAGAAGGCTGTCATGGAATCCGCCCTGCTTGAGAGCGAGGACGGGTTAATATGGACATGGCGTGGATTTTTCCAGGAAGAAAAAGGAAATGAAACGGCTTTTATTTTTGAGGATGATGGCAGCATCCTTGCGGTAGCCAGAGGCAGGGGTGAAAACGCCACGCTGTGCCGCTCAAAATCTCCGTTCAGGAAATGGACACGCACACCATTGAATCACAATGTCGGAGGCCCGCTCCTGACAAAATGGGGCAAACATTACTTGGTTGGCGGCAGAAAAATACCAAATGACAATAATCCCAAAACCGTTCTCTCCTGGCTTGTCGGAGACAAGCTTGAAGACATGGTGGAACTCCCGAGCGGTGGAGACACCGCGTATCCCGGCTTTATCGCGCTGGACGACAAGAAAGGGTTGCTTTCTTATTACTCAAGTCATGAGGGGAGCAATTCAAGACTGGCACCCTGCTCCATCTATCTCGCAGAGCTGAGTCTGCGGTGAATAAGTCAGGCGGCAAAGAGCCGCTACTTTTTAAAGTAACACAGGCTTCAGCCTGTTGTTAAGTAAAGCGAAAAAAAGGAATTGCAGGCTAAAGCCCGCATTACCAAAACTTTAAAATTCACATAACTATTTAACTGAAAGAGATCACGATGATTGCAAAAAATATGATTCGATTGTGCATGTTTGGCTTTGCATTATGGGGTATCTGTATTCCTGTCCGGGGCGATCTGCGTCTGCCTGCACTCTTTTCCGACCACATGGTATTACAGCAGGACATGGATCTTCCCGTATGGGGATGGGCGGACAAGGGAGAGAAGGTCACAGTCAGTTTTGCGGGTCAGGAAAAAATCGCAACTGCAGGCGATGACGGCAAATGGATTATCCGACTTGATCCATTGAAAGCATCGTCCGAACCGCAAACAATGACAATATCATCATCCAACAGCTCCAAATCACCCAGTCTCCAACTCAAAAATATCCTTGTGGGCGAAGTATGGCTGTGCGCAGGACAGTCTAACATGCAGATGGGCTTATCCATCACGGACAACGCAACAGCAGAAAGGCAGGCGGCGAAATACCCCCAGATACGTTTTTTCGAGGTTAAACAGACGCCACAGATTTCACCGCAGGAGACTTGCGACGGGAAGTGGGAGATTTGCTCTCCGGATACCGTTGGCCGTTTCTCGGCTGCGGCTTATTTCTTCGGACGGGAAATACATCAGGAAATGAAAGTTCCGGTCGGGCTCATTGACTCTTCATTGGGAGGAACCCTTATCGAGGCCTGGACAAGCATGGATGCGCAGTCGAAACTCAAGGAATACAAGACCATTGACGAACACGCGAACATCCAGAGGTCAAAGCCTTGGAACGAGAAAGCTGCAATGGATAAATACGAGAAGGATATGGCCGCATGGACGATAGCTTCTGAAAAAGCCAAGGCTGATAAAACCCCAGTACCTAGACAGCCACGTAAACCTTTCCACCCAAGCCTGCACAAATGCCTTCCTGCCAATCTTTACAACAGTATGATCAATCCGCTTATCCCGTTCTCAATACGCGGTGCAATATGGTACCAAGGGGAAAGCAACGCCTATCTGCCGCATGCAAATCTATATGGACTTCAGCTGGCAACTCTCATAAAGGACTGGCGGGCACAATGGGGATACGACTTCCCGTTCGCATGGGTGCAGCTCCCTGAATACGAACCAAAAAAAGAACCGGGCACCAGCTATTGGCCGTTGATACAGGAAGAAATGCTCAAATCGCTGAGCATTCCAAACACAGGAATGGCCGTGACCCTGGGACTGGGGGAAGCGGACAATGTCCATCCAAAAAACAAGAAGGATGTTGGAAAGCGACTGGCGCTCTGGGCCCTGGCGGAAGTTTATAAACAGAAGGATCTTGTCTATCGGAGCCCGCTTCCGTCCGGACATGAGATACGAGGGAATGAGATTGTCGTCTCATTCAAAAACACCGACGGCGGACTGATTGCAAAAGACGGTGCGGTCAAGGGATTCGTTATCGCCGGAGAAGACCAGAAGTGGCTGCCTGCAAATGCCAGGATAGAGGGGAATGCCGTCATAGTTTCAAATCCTGACGTTCCGAAACCGGTGGCAGTGCGCTACGCATGGGGCTGCAATCCGGCGTGGAGTCTCATGAACGGAACCGGACTGCCCGCCTCTCCATTCCGCACCGATAAATGGAAGATCGTACCTGCAGAAGACAAGACTCCAGCCAGGAATCCTGAATTATGAAAAATGAGAAAGACATGAATTTGCCAAAACTATTTGTCGTCGGGGACAGCATATCCGTAGGCTACAGTCCGCACCTTGAGAAATTCACGAAAGGCGTCTTTCAGTTCTACGGACGGAAAACCGGAATGGAAGAGGCGCTGAAGGACCTTGATATCCCTCTCGGCTCAAATGTCGGCGACTCCTCAATGGTGTTGAACTACCTTCAAACCATGTTGGACAAATCCGACTGGCGTCCAGAAATCCTCCTGCTCAACTGCGGTCTTCACGACATTAAAACAGTAGAGGGCTCGGTACAGATTCCGATTGAAGGCTACAGGGAAAACCTCAGAAGCATTATCAAACTTCTCGCCGACAAGGGAATCAAAGTGCTTTGGGTCAGGTCGACTCCTGTCGAAGACGAACAGCACAACAGCCACCCGAAGTTCAAACGCTATTCCAGCGATCTGGAAAAATACAACAAGGCGGCTGACGAGATAATGAATGAAACCGGAATTAAAATGATAGACCTTCATTCCTTCACCTCCAACTTGGGGAAAGGAAAGGATATCTACCGGGATCACGTCCATTATTATCCTGAAATCGAGGCATTGCAGGCCTCGTATATTGCAGGATTTCTGCAGGCGGCTTGGAAAAAGAACGCGTCAACGGAGTGACGCGGCTACAGTCCGCCGCGGTGGATAGCCACGTCACGCTGCTGACGTGCTCTATGATTGCATTTTAGTTTTAAGAATGAATTTTAACCATAGATAAACAAACATGTTATCATTTAAACAAACAAGGTCTCGCAATGCTTAAAAAGATAGTGAAAAGTTCTCTAGTAAACCAAGTAACCGAAAACATAATCGAGTACATGGTTTCACATAAGATGAAACCGGGGGATAGGCTTCCGAATGAAATGCAACTCATGGGATTACTCGGAATAAGTCGTTCTGTACTCCGGGAGGCGCTGAGCAGGTTGAATTATTTCGGGATTATTTCGTCTGAGAAAAAAAATGGGATAATCGTCAAGAACCCCAAACCCTTTGCAGCGATCGGCAATTTCCTGCCGCTGCTCGTAAGCAGCAGTAATGATTTTGAAAAATTCACCTATTTCCGGTATGTACTGGAATGCGGAGCTGCGGAATTCGCAATCATTTTCGGGAACGAACAGTCGGTCGGAGCAATAACAAAGGCAGCCAAAACATATCTTGAAAACGCGAACAAGGGGCTCACTCGCGATGAGATGATTGAATTTGACGAGAGTTTTCACATCGCCATTTTCAATGCTGGGAAAAATGATTTCCTGAACGAACTGACTTCAATGGTCATCAAGCATTTCAGTAGCAGGCCAAGCGAGTTGAGCAGAAAAGACTTTGACAGAATAGCAGACGAACATTTATCAATAGCCCAAGCCATAAAAAACAAGGACATGGACAAATGCAGGAAACTACTGGGGATGCATTTGCGATTGAAGAATAATTGAACATCCAACTTCGAATGGTTTTAGAGTTATTTCAAACATGCGAAAGCTCGAAAGTCTTGTTGGTGTTCACGGATTAAGAGTGTCTTGGATAATTGTTCCAAAGATTAAGATTTATCGTTAGTAATTTTTTATTCAAATGAAAAAATTTACACATACGTTTCATTGTAAAAATCAGGAGGGATGGCAGGATGATATTTTCCACAAATTTGATTGAGAAAGTCAGGGGCGGCAAACCGGCGGTCGGTTTTTGGATAAACCTTTCAGATCCGGCGCTGGTGCAGCTTGCCGGCATAGCCGGTTTCGACTGGGTCATGATAGACACAGAACACAATCCGGTCAGCGATGCCCAGGTGCAGGGACATATTTACGCATTGAGCGGATTTGAGACTTCATGTATTGTCAGAGTCAGGGCAAACCGTCAGGAGAACATCAAATGGGTTCTGGACTCCGGCGCAGCAGGCATAATCATCCCGGCAATCACCGATTACGCGGACGCACTGGAAGCCGTTAAAAATTCAAAATACCATCCCCTTGGAATGCGCGGATACGGTCCGAACCGCGCCAGCAATTTCATGACGGAACTGAAAAGCTACAATGAAATTTCCAACCGTGACATCATGCTCATATGCCAGATTGAGCTAGCCTCGGCCGTAAAGGATGTCGAGAGGATATGCGGTATTCCGGGAATCGACGGCATCTGGATAGGGCCGACAGATCTTGCCCAGTCCATGGGACATCTCGGGAACCATAACCACCCCGATGTCCAATCCGCCATTAAACAGGTGATCGATACGGCCAATAAACATAAAATGCCTTGGGGAATTCCCACCGCATCGGCAACTGACTTCCACAAATACGCTTCCATGGGCGGAACAATAATGACAGCAGGTTCTGATACCTCAACGCTGAGAAACGCGTTGAACAACATGTTGAAGGAGATTAAAGATGGGACATCTGGAAAGCCGGATCAGGTTAAAGGATACGTACACCCCTGACCCGAATGACACCCAACTTAAGTGTCGCCGCCCTGCGGTGGCTTGTTATCTTTTATGTAATCCGTATTCTCCCAAGGCTTACGCCTTTGGGCTACATTATTACACCTCCTGCGGAGGCTATTATAGGATGAAGCGAACATTCAGCCCTCGCAGAGGGCGACATATTGTAGCCCCATGCGCAAGCGTGGGGATTATGGATAATCAAATATAATTTTCAGTCCCCGCAGGGCGGCGACACAACATCAAACCTTGATTCGTTTACCGACAAAGACCGCTTAAGTTGGGGGGCATTCCCCCTGACCCACCAGGATGTACTGGTACAGGTGTTGATATAGAAAAGGAGTTATAATTTATGAGAATCGATGTGCATGTTCATGGTGGGCACGCGGAACGCGACGCTTCCGGAAAACTTATCCCGCCTCTGAAACTTGCCTGGGAGGCAAAGGAACTGGTTTCGGAAGAATACAGAAAAATGACTCCGGAAGAATATGTTGAAATCAGCAAGAAGGTACACGGCGTAGAGAGGGTCGTCCTGCTTGATCCTCCAGCAGTGACATTCAAACTGAAGGATATTTTCAAGGACTATGTCATTCCGGTGCCTATGGTGGACATGGACAATATCACTCCGGATGAGATCAATGCGCTATTCAAACGCGGAGCGGCCGGGATCAAGTTCATCTATCCGTCAAAATCCTACGGGGACGATTCTTATTTCCCTCTCTATGACGCCGTTTCAGCCAATCACGGACTGGCAGTGTTCCACACCGGATATGTGCTTGTCGGAAGATTTGAACCGGGTTGCTGGGACGCGAGAAAAACCGTCGTGGACATCACCGACATGCGTCCGGCCGCACTGGACCGCATAGCCCGTGCGTTTCCGGACCTGAGGATTTTAATGGCGCACTTCGGCAACCCATGGTGGGAGGAGGCATGGAAAATGATCAGCAGTCACAAGAATATCTATGCCGATCTTTCAGGAGGTACGGCAAGCCGCCGCTCCATAGACATGTGGAAAGAGATATTCGCGCCAAATGGAAGCCTGGATACCGCATCCCTCTCAAAATTGTGTTTTGGCACCGACGGACAAAGTTTCTTGCCCGGTCATTACGGGACACCGGATGTTTTCAAATTATATGACAGGCTGTTCGAGATCCTGCAAATCCCCACCGAACTCCAGGAGAAAATCAACCGTGGGAACATTCTGAAGCTGATTGGGGAATTTAATTAGGCGGCCAAAGGCCGCAACTTTAAATACCAAAAAAGATTTCACCACTAATTCTCACTAATCGTCACTAACAGGAATTAAATACAAACCATGCAATGAATGAAGTTTTCATTCCGAAAACTTCATTCATTGCATATTTATTATTAGTGTATGATAAGTGTAGATTAGTGGTTAAAATATTTTTCTTGTATTGTTATAATTTTGAAATTCCTATACGTAAATTTAGATCACGGATTATGCGCCTTTATCAGGGATTAAGTCCTTCAAAAAGAAACTGTCACCGTTTTTACACCCGACCCATTTGAGAGATTTCTGTCTCGGACAGGATCTGTCCCAGGTCAGGCTCGGATCACCGGCCGCCCGGAGGAAAGCGTCGAGAGCGTCAAGATTCGGTGTTTTGTCCGAGTCCCAACCGTAGCAGTTCAGATGTCTGCCCAGGTCATGACAGATGAGCGCATCTTATTTAGTGCTGCGTTTAAAGCATCGCAAACGTTGTCCATGTGCGGCAACTAATGCATCCAGCACCTTGACAGCTTCATGAAAATCACGGATCATCGGGTCGCAGGCCATGGCCTTGAGAGCCTTGGCGCGGCTGCCTTCTACGGCGGCCTCAATTATAAGCTCGTTCTCATAAATATGCTGAAGCGTCCAGCGCGCAGCCTCAGGCGGCATATCTCCGACCGTAACAGCCCGTGCGCCGCCCTGGCCGATCACGGCATTCAATTCTATGGCGGCCCAGTCGGGCAGATTGCCTATGGCGCCGTTATTACGGGTAGTGATAAAGTGAACTTTTTCCGGGCCGTATAAAAGGGTGCGAATCTGGACTCCCATGGCTTCAGGGCTCATTTCGCCAGGTTTCGGGATCCAGACATCAGCCCGTCCGGCAGCTTTATCTTCCGGGGACGCTGTTTTTTTGGAAATTTCTCCGTCAAGCAGCTTGCCCTGGATCATGTCAGCGCGCCAAAGCATGTTATAATGCAGATTTTTTGTTTTTGAAGCCGCCCGTGCATGAGGGAAAAACTCAATAATATGTCGATCTCCTCCGATTGGGAATAAGCCAATGACATTGCACACATCCAATGCAAACCGGTTATGGCCGAGCGCTTCAGGATTCAGATTATTTAATTTCTTCTTGAGCGCATCATAGACGCTTTTGCCTTTATGCAGAATATCCAGCAGCCACACCATGTGGTTGACGCCGCCGATACGCAAATCAAGCTCCGACTTGTCAACGCCCAAAGTACGGGCAAACAGGCGCTGCGCCGAAGCGGTATTATGACAGTAACCGATGATATTGATCGGTGTATATTTTTGCACGGCGCGCACCACCGCACCCATAGGGTTGGAATGATTGAGAATAACGCAGTCCGGACAGTAACGCTCCATCTGCCTGGCGATATTCACCATAATCGGAATCAGCCGCAGCCCCTGGGAAATGCCAGAAGGCCCTATCGTATCTCCGGTTGTAGTGATAATCCCGAACTTTGCAGCCACACGGCTGTCTGTCAGATGCCACTGCCGTTTCGGTCCATGAACCCCTACGGATGCAACGGCAAAGTCTGCGCCATCAATGGCCCGGGCAAGCTCACCGGTCTTGCTCAGAGTAATGTCAGCGCCGGTAATACCCGCTATCCGGCAGCCGATCCGATACATAAGATCATTGCGCTTAGGGTCTATATCATAAAATACAATTTCCAAAGGAGGCAACCCCTCAGTCGTGGCCAACTCCGCTGTTACACTCTCGAAATACAGGCTGCCGCCGCCGATAAATACTATTTTCTTGCGTGCAAGTTTCATGAAATCCAACCTCTTTGTTTGTTTAAGTACATAGGGAACCTCTAAAAATTCGCATTTGGCGCGTTGCGGAAGATTTTTGAAAGCTC
>CAZION010000019.1:0-62750 GCA_964540865.1 uncultured Victivallis sp. | reverse complement strand
TCGGGAATCAGTTCAATCCTGTTTCCGAACTCATCATGGAAGATCTGGACTGAACGGGCAATATCGCTTGATGAACAGATATAAAAGTTAAAAACAGCAAAGCCAATATAATTAGTGCGCGTCAATATATTTTTAAAAGCCTTCTTATTGGGCATTCGATCGATTTTAATAAAATCGGCTCGACATCACTACGTCCGAGATCGTCTGGCAGGCGAAAAGAAAGTGCCCCTGCGTCGTGTTGGTGCTACCGCGCCATGATGGATATGGGAAGTATTCCAAGCTTGTCAACCAGCTGTACATTCCTTGGTGCCATTCCAGCTAATTACATGAATATATCATTCTTGGTGCCATGCCAATGCCGTTAACTTAAGAGGAAGACAACACCGTTTCTCGATGGAAGTAGCTCCGGTCTTGGAGTTTTCTTGATGTCAATTTTAGCCGGAGGCCTACCAACCCTCTTTTTCTGCATGCCGAAAGAAGTGCCAGTCCAATCAAATACTTGAAGTACAATGTGATGCTCCTATAATGTACAGTTGGCTCAGCCTGATGACAAGCCAGTTCTTGGCTTAACTCTTGTCGATGTTTTCTTTAGGCCAAGTTTCGAAGAGACTGGCAATAGGAAGATGGCGCTCTCATCGAGAGCTGCCCTACGTTTCACTAACAGTTCATACTTACAATCCTGGGCTCCTATGACGCGAAGCGTCTTTGGAGTGCGGAAGCAATGCTTCCGCTTTTCTTCCGGCAAGCAATAGCTTACCGGTCTTAATACGGCGAAATAAATTTCGCCTGACAAAGCTGAAGCTGCGCTTCAGCACTCCAAATTCCTGCTGTTGCAGGATAAATAAATTCCTTAACATTAAATTAGGCTGGCATCTTTTTTAATGTGGTACAGGAGTCTCGCCTGTTCTTCAAGAAAGAATAAAACAGGCGAGACGCCTGTGCCACACTCTTTTAATTAAGAATGCCGGCAAGGGTGCCGGCGTTCCCAAAATACAAACCCCTACAGGATTAAATTATGGTTGATGCTCGGTTGCAACAAAAGAACACGTCAACAGAGTGACGTGGCTACAGTGCTTATAGCCGAGTCACCCTGCTGGTGCGTTCCTTCATCTGCAGCCCTAGAGTTTGCTGGGAGAAAAATCCTTTCCCCATATATGGTCTCATTGATCTTTGCCAGCATCTCCTGCGGATCGCAGTGTTTCTCTGATTTCACAGACTTGTCCTTGTTCTCTGTCGGGTTCCCGGATGCTGATCCCGTGCCGTTTGAAGGCTGTGCCTGTGTAATGAATCCGATCATGCAGAGTCCGATAATTGCGTTTAGCTTTTTCATTGTCCGTCTCCTTTTTTAGGTTTTTAGATTTCCTTATGTCCTTCTCTATCCAGTACTACACGGGCCGAAACACGATTCTTTCACATAAAAGAAAAATTTCATTGAAAATTTATTCATGTTCACGTACGCTCCCTACGGCTCCTTGCCATGCCCACTCGCACAGGTATATTATTCAATGCTGTAGACAAAAGCGCTGAACGCATGATAACAAGCGAAGTCTTGAGGCAATTATGACACAAGATGAGATCAATGAAAAAGAATGGGGGAATCCTGACAATTGGTCAGGACCGGGTTTCTACTTCAGCAAGAAAGACAGTCGGGTATGGGTTCCGAAGTCAATCCCATGGATGGGATGGACCCTGAATCTAGGTCACCCCACTGGGGCATATTTGTTGCTTGCTTCCATTATTGGAATTCCACTGTTAATCATTTTGATAAGTATTGTGATAGCAATAAAAACAAACATATGATGGAAAAATGAAAAGATATCTAAGCTTACTTGTCCTGGCTTTTGTCTTATTGGCGGGCGTATCCTGTGCGATTTATCCTCCGAAAACACCTTTTGAGAAACAGGTTATTGCAGATCCGGAAAGCCGTCTTCTGATTTTGAAGAACGAATATGTTGTCCTTGGAATAATTCCGGAGGCAGGTGCGCATATTGTCCTTTTCCGCTCATACGACAGCGCCAATGTGATTGATTCAAATCCGAAGACTTGGTCTGAACCGGTGCCTGCGGTTTCTGCTGAAAATCCGAAACTGGCACCTTATGACGGACATATCACCTGGCTCGGTCCGCAAAAGGAATGGTGGACCCAGCAGGATATAAATGTTGACAGGAAAAACCGCAGGGTGCCATGGCCTCCTGATCCATTTCTTACAATCGGGAAATATGAGATTTCAGACAGGAAAGGCGATTATGTGAAACTCACAAGTCCGCCAAGTCCCGTGACAGGAATACAGATGGTCAAGGAAATAAGCGTCAGGAAGAATACTGCTCATATTAAAGTTACAGCCACAAACATAAGGGATAACCCGGTTTCATGGGATATCTGGTCAAACACCAGGATACGGAAAAATGCATACATATATGTTCCTGTCGATCCCGAAGGCAGATCGTTCAAGATTGAAGCCGGAACCAATCATCCTGAAACAAACTATGTTCTTCCATATGCAGTGCAGTCTAATTATTTCCATTTTGACATTGATTCTGTCCAGGATGACAATGCCCATAATTATTCGGCGAAAGTTTTCATGAACCCGTCGGCCGGGATTATTGCCGCATTCTGTGGGAACTATCTTTTTGTAAAGAAATCAACTATTGTCCCGAAAGAAAAAATTCATCCGGACCAGTCTTTTGTGGAAATATACAAGAACATAAGCATCAACCCTGCAGACTCACTCACTGAAATCGAAATGCATGGCGAGTACAGGACCCTCAAGCCCGGAGAGGGCATGTCATTTGAAGAGACATGGGAACTGACCCCCTGCGGCGAACTTCGCAAAAACGAGGACAGGATAAGATTCCTAGAAAAGATTTCTATCGACTGAAATGTCCGACTTCCCTTGACTTTTCGCCTTCCCCAGTGAAGATTATTAATAACAGTTAATAACAGACATGGGAAGGAACGGCAAATGTATTCAGGATTCATGCTGTCGGCTGTGCAGCCGGAATGCCGGGAAGAAGAATGGCTGATCGACGAAGAAGATCTAGGAAAGGATCTGAACGGCGAAGCCAAGAATTCCATCTTCACCATATCCAACGGTTTCATAGGCTGCAGGGGTTCCCTGCCCTTCTCGGCGGATGGCGTACACGGAACTTTCATAGGTGGAATCAATTCCGAAGCCCCGGCAGGATGCGCCTGGATTCCGGGGCTGGACCATCCTGCAAGAAACACGAAAGATTATCCGTCCGACGAGGATATCCTGAAAAACGAAAAGGTTAAAGCCCTTCCAGTTGCACCGAACCTATGGAAGCTCGGAACTGCATCACCAAATGAATGCCGCGTCGGAAAATCAACACGTATCCTGGATCTGCATAATGGAATCCTGACTGTCCGGACTGAATTCGAAAACAGAGGCAGGAAATGGTTGCTGGAATGCCTGAGGTTTACATCGCTGAGCGATAGGAACCTATGTGTAGAAAGACTAGTCTTCACACCATACGGACATGACGATCCGCTTGAAATATCACTTGGCATAGATGACAGGGTCAGAAACCGCGGCAAATACGATCTCTGGGAGGGAAGAAAAATAGATTTCCCGGAAGGAAACATCTTGCGTTGGAATGCCAACACATCAAAAACCGCTTATAGCATTTCAATCTGCACAGGCTTCAACATACGCAAAGGAAGTATAATAAAATCATTCCATGACACAGGAAACACTTGTTTTAAAATTGAAATATCCGGAAGGACCGTAATAGACAGGTATACAGGCGTCGCCACCGGAAACTCTAGCCCAGAGGCTGAAGCAATAGCCGGGAAAGCCTGCAAAACAGGACTGCGGAAAGGTATCGACATCCAACTGGAAAAGCATATTGCAGTATGGAAAAAATATTGGACGGGCGCCGATATCAGGATTGATGGTCCGATCCGGGATCAGCAGGCGGTCAGGTACTGTATTTTTCAAACGCTGGCATCTGTTCCTTGTACTGACAAATATTCAATTGGCGCAAAATTATTATCCGGAGAATACTATAACGGAAACGTGTTCTGGGACACCGACGTCTTCATAATTTCATGGCTCTGCATGACTTTTCCTGAACGCGCCAGGGAACATCTGATTTTCAGATACAGGACTCTTGATGCAGCAAAGCGCAGGGCTCTGGAAAAAGGTTTCAAAGGCGCAATGTATCCATGGCAGTCGACTCCGACCGGGGAGGAAGGCACGGCACCATGGAATGTCCTCGGGGAAACACAGGTTCACGTGACTGCCGATGTCGCCTGGGGGGTTCTGGAATATCTTGATTGGACCGGGGACACCGGGTTTATGGAAGAATATGGAAACACGATCCTGGCTGAATGTTCCAGGTTCTGGGCTTCCAGATGCGATGAAGGGACAGGAGACATTGGAAATGTATGCGGTCCGGACGAGGACCATCCTTTTGTAAAAAACAACGCTTACACAAATTATCTGGTGAAGCATCTGCTTGAAAGGTCAGCAGAAATATGTGAAGGTCTTGTTTCCGCAACTGAACGGGAGGAATGGAAAGAACTGTCACGCAAAATAGCAGTTCCGGGAATGAACAAATCAGGAGTGCTTGAGCAGTATGACGGATTCTTCCGGCTTCCATTTGCGGACAAGAATATGAAACACATGCCCAGCGACAAATACCAGATCCTGAAGCAGGCGGATGTGATGGCGATACCATTCCTATTCCATGATTACTTCCAATCAGATGAACTTCGGGCGAACTTCGATTATTACGAGCCGATCACGACCCACATGTCGTCATTGTCAGCTGGAGTTTATGCAGTAGCCGCCGCCCGGGCAGGATATTATGAGAAAGCCTATGCGCTGTTTGAGAAAACTGCATTTACCGACCTCATGGATGAATACTGGAACACATCCCAGGGCCTCCATGCGGCGGCATCCTCGAACACGGCTCTTGTCATATGCAAGGGATTTCTTGATATCAGAATCGTGAAAGGCAGGCTCGTTCACAGCGCAAGTCTTCCTGAAAAATGGCGTCGGGTTGAATTGAACGTGAAGTTCAGGGGAAGAAGGCGCAGGCTCAAGATAGATGCCGTCTGAAAACGTCAGGAACCCGTGCTGGTAAGGGCTCAGTCTCCGCCAGCAGCAACAGGCACAGAGGCACAAAGTGGAAGAGGATAACAAAAAATGCCAGACGGTATTATCAAGGAGTGATATACCCTATCAAAATGAGTGCTGTTCATGCCAATTTATCTCATCCCTTCTCTGCTTTGTGCCTATGTGCCTTTGTAACTCTGTTCCTTTAGACCGAGGGATTACACCTGCTGCCCAAAAAAGTCCAACTATTTTTATTATTTGTCTTGAAATGCATTATTCAGGCACAATATTTATTAATAACAGTTAATAACTGTTGGAGCAGAAAATGAAGAATATCATAAAAGACAGCCACGACCCGCTTTACAAGCAGATAGCACACAGCATCATTGCCGACATACGAAAAGGGGAGATTCCCGCCGGCGGGATGCTTCCGTCCATTTCTGACCTGAAAGAAAAGTTCCCAGCAGGAAGGGTGACAATCGTAAACGCATTGAAGAAACTGGTGAGAGACGGATTTGCGGTTGCAAAACATGGGAAAGGTTTTTTTGCCACTTCCATGGGGGAAAAGAATCTGCTTGGGGTTGTACTGCCGATGCATTCGCCATCATACATACAGATTTACTCGGGCCTGATAGCCGGAATAGACAATGCCGCAAAAAAAGCCGGACACAGGATTCTCATAATGTCATCAGATGAAGACACCGACAGGTTTAATGATGTCGTTGATGAGATGATCCTTTCCAAAGGCGTGAGATGGCTCATCGCGGTTCCTCCAATGAACGGCAAAGAATCGAACTTGAAATTCCTCAGTAGGAAGAAGGAGGACGGGATCAGCCTGGCCGTTGTAGACAGAAGATTCCCTGAGAAATTCCTGCAGTTCCGTCAGGACAGGATACATGGATTGTCCCTTCTCGTTGACAGGGCGGCAGATAAAAAGGCTCAAAACATACTTGTGTTCCTGGGAGATAAAAATGAAAGGGCAATGCGTTTGCTTAAAGCGATGGCCTGCGAGAAAGGCGTGAAAAACGTGAGTTTCTCCGTCCACAAGAATCCCGTCAAGGACTTGGAACATATAAAGAGTCTCGCCCCTGATGCAGTCCTATGCGAGAATGATTTTCATGCGAGGGGCATATTGGATTACATCTGCGAAAAGCCGGGCTTCCTGATTTCCGGTTATGGCGCAACGCCCACCGCCGTAGATATTTTCCCGAGACTGACGACTGTAAATCCTGGTTTTGCCAGCGCCGGAAGTATGGCATTTGAACATCTCTCTGGGAAGAATCCTTGCGACAACAACATCATTAATCTAAAACCATATATTTCGGACGGGGAGACTTTATGAAAATTTCATACGCAACAACAAATAAAAACAACATCGGAGGCTGAAATGAAAACGAACATTGGAAGTCTGAAAAAGGAAATATCTGGAGTTGCAGAAAAGGGATGCATGGATTTCATGGGTGTAGCCCCGGTTGAACGTTTCAACGGCGTACATCACAGGATGCGGCCGGAGGCGCATTTGAAGGAGGCAAAGACAGTCGTAAGCATAGGGATCCGCTATCCGCTGGCCATGTATGAGAATGCAGGAAGGACGAAGTCCGAATCATATATGTCTATGGAGATGTATGAAAACAATGCGATGGAGACCGCGCTTCTCCAGGCTGCCATGGATGTTGTCAGGAAGATAGAGGATTTCGGATACAGGGCCATACCTATAACAACGAAAATGTACCGCGTCCAGCCATACAAGGACATAGAAGGGTGCTGGACTCAGGATTTCAGGAACGATGTTGCCGCTGTCGCAGCCGGACACGGTGAGATCGGTATTAACGGTGTCGTAATAACTCCCAGATACGGGACCAGGCAGATGTTCACTTCCGTTGTCACCGATGCACCTCTCGAAGCGGACAAGATGTATGAGGGAGCCGCCCTCTGCGATAAATGCATGAAGTGTATTACCGCATGCAAGATGAACGCACTGGATTCAAAGAATTATGGTGAAGTGGTGGTTGGGGAAAGGAAATTTCCGGTTGCGAAGAAAGACATCTGGCGCTGCATGTGGTCTAAGAAGTTCATGCTCAATGCGGAGATGGGGCCGAAACTGCACGGATTGAATGTCACCATAGAACCGCCCAAAGGTGAAATCACCGAGGATGATGTGAGGAAAGCGCTTTCAGAAAAAGGGCAGAAGGGCGGACTTCAGACATGGTACACATATTCGATGAGGGAGTGCGAACGCGAATGCGTACCACCACATCTCAGGGGTGTAGACCTCGTCAAGAAATATGCGAAATCCGCAGTCTAACTTCAATCAACCAAGGAACTCAAACATGAATGCGCTTACAGATAAAGTCAAACAGCTTGCGAAAGAAAACAGGATGGACCTAGTCGGTGTCGCATCGATAGACCGCTATGAACATGCGCCTGAGATGGTTCATCCGCGCGCTCATCTGCCGGAGGCGAATGCAGTGATATCCATGGCCATACGGTATACGGATGCTATGTTCGTCAATGCCGGATGCGGCGATGCCGAAAGCATTTTCTCGATAGAAAACTATCAGAACAAGGTGATTGGCAAGAATCTCTACAATGCAGCCCTGCGCCTGACACGCCTCCTAGAGGATGCCGGCTACAAGACAATTCCGATCATGGTTTCAGGGCGCTGGCGCCTACATCCCTACAAGAGCATCAAGACTGAATGGTGCGCCGACTTTTCAAACCGCCATGCCGCGGTGGCCGCGGGACTCGGCGAGTTCGGACTTCACGCCCTCTGCATCACACCGCAATACGGAATGAGGCAGCGGTTCATATCCGTAATCACCGAGGCTCCGCTTGTTGCCGACCCGATGTACAGCGGACCGTCGCTCTGCGACAAGTGTATGCTCTGTTTCAAGAGCTGCCCTGTCAAGGCGATCGATGTAAAACCTGAAAACCTGGAAAAAGTCCATATCGGAAACCGTGTCTTCGAATATGCAAAGGTCGACCACTGGCGTTGCGGCTGGTCGGAACAGGTGAACAATATTCCTGAAGAAGGACCGGGCATGGGCGGACAGGAGGTCGGGATACTTCCTCCGGAGGAAGGGCAGATCACGGACGATATGTTCCTGTCGGCTTTCTACCAGAAAAACTCCCTTGCCGGACTCCAGGCCGGAATGACGCATGCCATGGGAAACTGCATGAGGATGTGCATACCTCCTACGTTGAGAGGGAAACAGAAGCTCCCTGAGAACTACTGCAGGAAGATGATGGCCAAGCGCGTATTCGAGGATTCGGGCGAGGACAAAACCAAGCCACGGAAATACAAGGTGTCCATGTAACGGAGCCGGTCCGCCTACAGGGCGACCTCTTAAATATCATTATAAATCTATACCAGAATGGATGGGGTCATATGGAAAAACTGTATCGGATTATCAATGGCGTGATGCTTGCAGCCGGACTTTTTCTAGCATCGGTTCAAACTTCTGCCGCAAATAAAGGAGACATAAAACCGTCTCTTGCTGAGAATGAAGTTGCCAAGGAGGCGAAGCCTGGGATTTTCTTGTCAACTTCCCAGGCTATTGATAAGGTTTACGTGTATTCGCCGCAGTGGCTGGTCCTTGTAAATGACTATATGGATGAAACCGATGCGATTATATATGCATATTTCAAACAGGCTTTCGATGACCGTTTAAAGGAGATTGTTGCCTTTGAAACTGACGGACAGCCCAACTGGCCGATATTCAAGCAGCGTCCGATGCTATGGAAAATCGGCTATGAAAAACTAAGCAGGCAACATATGTGGATGAAGGATCCTTCAAACTTCACCATCGCCAGCAATGATGATTTGAATTATCGTCAGCCGCTCAGCCCAGGACAAGTCAGCTACTGGGCGAATTCACTGGGGACGCGCGAATACGCAGCTGATTCACCGCTGAGAAAATGTTTCGACTATGTAATCGGGCATTGCAGCTATTTGAAACTCCCTTTCCCATTGCAGAACGGAAAGACCTATACGATCCGGCAGGCTGACGGACGCAGCCATTCATTCGAGTTCAATGACAGCAAGACAGTCACCCCGGCAATAAAAGTGAATCAGGTCGGGTATCTGCCGGACGCTCCGAAAAAATATGCATATCTCGGCGAATGGATCCCCTTGGTCGGGCCGCTTGATTATTCTCAGTTCAAACAATTCCAGATCTGTGACGCAAAAAGTGGAGCAATAAGCTTTGAAGGCCCCATACTGTTGCGAAGTAAGGATGCGGCGACATGGGGGATGAAAAAACAGGAGAGCTACAGCGGAGAAGATGTCTATGAAATGGATTTCAGCGCTTTCAAGCAGCCTGGATCGTATTATATCCGTGTTCCCGGAATCGGTAGGTCGTATGAGTTTATGGTTGATAAAAATGCCATGGGCGACGCTTTTTACACGGCCACCCGCGGTTTCTACCATCAGAGATGCGGTTGCGCATTGGACGCGAAGTACACGGCATGGACGCGCAAGGTCTGCCATAATAAACCGGTCGGCACATGTAAACTTGTAGGGAATATGGGTAAGTGGCTGCTTGATGACGGTAGCGGTACCGACAAGATAAAACAATTCGATTTTGATATTATCAGGCAGACCGCAGACACGGGAAAGACCTATGATGTCTGGGGCGGATGGCATGACGCCGCTGATTATGACAGGCGAAACTCGCACCATGTCCCAGTCTGGGATCTGTTGCTCCTCTATGAAATCAATCCATCGGCATTTACAGACGGCCAGCTGAACATCCCGGAAAGCGGCAACGGCATTCCAGATCTTCTGGACGAAGCACGATATGGTATTGACGTCTGGAAACGGTCACAGCAGCCGGACGGAGCAGTGTCAGGTCGGATTGAAACATTCAGTCATCCACAGCATAAAGGAATGCCGGACAAGGATACCGACACATATTACATGTCGCTTCCGGATCGAACAAGCACAATGTATTACGCCGCCAGCGCTTCAATGTTCGCGCGCCTTGTCAAGCCCTTCAATCCGGCCATGGCGACAGAGTATCTTGCCAGCGCTGAAAAGGCCTACGTCTGGGCGAACACTCCTGCGAACTCCAAGAATGGGATGAAGATAACTGTAAAACTTGAGGGACCGTCAGACAAGGAGGCGACACCTAAAAACCTGACCTTGGTGGAGAAGGACGGCGACCATGATTTCCAGGGAGGAATGGCTGCTGCGAATCTCGCAGTTCTAACCGGCAATAAATCTTATATTGATGATTTAAACACTAAATTTGGCGCCAACGATGTCAGATATTTTAAATCCTACCCCAACTATTTGATGAACTATGCGGTCCTTTATGAACTAGCATCATTGGAACTGTCCGGTCTCAATCCTGAAATCAGGGAGAAAGCTAAAAGTGAACTTGTCGCCCTTGCCGATGAAGCCATAAATAATGCGGAAAATGTACCGTACCGGCACTCATGGCGCGAGCAGAAATCACGTCGCTGGGGAGGTGCAGTCCCAGCGACATGGGCCCGTTATCTAATTCTGGCATGGAAGCTGACCGGTGACGAGAAATACCGGCAATGGGCTTTGCTAAATGCGGATTTCCTGCTGGGATGCAATCCTTTGAGCATGGTGCAGACCACTGGAATCGGAGAGGCCTATGTTCCTGTCGTGCAGGATCAGGAAACACGCCGCGACGGAATACTTGATCCCGTTCCAGGCATTACAACGTACGGGATCATTGTCACACCTTTTGGTGTTTCCCAGAATGTCGTGTCTATGTACGTGACCACTAATTATTTGAATGAGAAAGATCAGCGCAGGATAGACTTTCTAGCCAAGGAGGCATATAATGAGAAAGGTGATCTTATTGTTCCGTTGTGGCGCTCGATTGGACCCCACGGCTATCGCGATCCCCTATGCAACGAGTTCACAGTTCAGGAGACTATCGGACCGGTGGCATTGATGCTTGGTGCTTTTCTGGACAAGGGATGGATGCCTTCCGAAACCCTGAAGAATCGCAGGCCGCTTCAACGGAACGAGATGAACGGCTTTTTCTGGGCACCGTAAATAATCCACCTATATATAAGGATATAACTACACATGAAAATAATTCTGGTACGACACGGAGAAAACGGGGGCCCTCCTTTCGGTTGTCCAAAACGGCCAGCCACAGGATACCTCTCTGTGGAAAACGGTCTCAGGCAGGCTCAGGAACTCTGTGAATCCCTGAAAGACGTCAAGATAGATCTGGCTTTTTCTTCCCCATACGGCAGAGCCCTGCAGACAGCTGAAATCGCAATCGGAAAGAGGAACATCCCCATAAAAATACTGCCTTCCCTGAAGGAATGGACTCCTGACATGAGCCTGGAGCATCTGCCCAGCACCGAGTTTGAAAAAATAAACAAGATGGTCTCAGAAAAGCATGCGGAAGAGACTTGGAAAACCGAGCTTGGCGAAGGGACTTTCGACATGTATGCCAGGATCTGCCCGCCTTTCCTGAAAGAGCTAGACGCCATAGGAATACATTCGAGGATGGGAGGATTTGTCATAGATGAAAATGCCAGGGACATGGTCGTTGCGGTGTTCGCACACGGCGGATCACTCTGCATACTTCTTTCATTCCTTCTGGGCCTCATGCCTTTTCCGATAGGCAGGTTCTCCTTAAAACTGACTGGCACAGCAGTGATTGAATACAATCCATGCAGAGGCATCTATTATCCGTCGCTTGTCATTCCGGCGCCGGGGAAAAATCCTTTTTGAAAATTTAAATATGAACACACATCTACTGACAATTAAAACGTGTATCGTGAATTCATCAGGAACTGTTCCTTCGCTTGTCAGCGTCTATGACAAGGATGGGGAGCCCGCGTTTTCACCTTCGGGCAATCTAAAATGCCTGGACATTCCGTCAAAGGGCGAAATTTCTTTCATGCTTCCGGAAGGCGACTATCTCCTGAAGGCCTCAAAGGGATTGGCCTACGAGATCAAAACCGCTGGCGTAAAGCTTGAGAAGGAGTCTGATGTCACCATCACATTCTCAATATGGTTTGATTTCAACGCCGCCGGCCTTTTTACCGGGGACTGCCACAACCACATAAACTATCCGACGAACCCAAGTGATGTCACCACTTACATGGAGGCGTCGGGAATTGATACTGTTTCCCTGTGCCAGGGCTGGCTGAGCCCCAGGAACAGCGGTCGGTCATGCGATGGGAGAAGGCTCTCCGAACATCTGGAAAGCCTGTCAACCGGCAAAGCCCATGTTTTCATGGGGGCAGAGTATCCGAAGACCCGCTTCGGGCACACATGCTGGTGGAAGTTCCCTCCCATTTCGGATCCGTTCGGATGCTATGACAGTTACCATGACAGCAAATATTTCGATGCCGCAGTCCATTCGGAAAAACCGGTTGACAATCCTGCAACCGAATATCCCTTCATGTCCGAGCCACCTATTTTCAAGGCCGTAAGGTGGAAAGGAGAAGGAGGCGTTTCAATGGTTCCGCATCCCACAAGCTGGTGGATGGAAAAAGGGAATTCCGGTCTGGTTTGCACAAACATAGCGGTGGACTACTGCTTCTCCCTACTTGCGGGAAATATTTATGACACATTTGCGGCAATGGGCTATGACGCCGAACAAATCTTCTATCAGAACCTCTGGTTCCACCTCCTGAACGAGGGATACACCATCGCCGGAGTGGCCGAGACCGACGGAGACCTGAAGAGCCATCACAAGATCGGCAGCCTGAGGTCATATGCTTATTGCAAAGGACACGAATTCGACAGGGACCAATACCTAGAGGCCCTGTGCGCAGGCCGATCATTCATGACAAGTGGCCCTGTTCTCATGACGAAGGCCGACGGCAAATTCCTGCCGGGTGAAAAAATTGTCAACGACGGGAAACGGCACAGCATAAAAGTATTTGCAAAAAGCCATCCGGCCCCGGAAGAATATCTCAGCTGGCTTGTGCTTTACAGGAACGGGCGCCCAGTGGAAATTGTCGACATCGAAGACAGGAAACTGCGGAGCTATGAACATGAGTTCATGTTCAAGGTTGATGCTGGAGCAAGGGAATGGTATGTCGTGAAGGTTTACGGCAAGGACAGGCCTCCCTCAAGGGAATTCGTGGACATAATGGCGTATTGCGAACTTTGTGAAAAGGAACCGCATTACGAGTACACCAAGATAGAGCAGGAGGCATTCACGAATCCGTTCTACTTCGAACCGGAAGGTTTTTCCAGCCCGACGGTCTTCAGGCCCCAGTTGTCTGGAATTATAAGCGATGAAAAAGGGAATCCACTGGAAAATATCGTGGTGACTTTGATCGAGGACGGCAGGACTTCAGAATCCGTTGTCACAGACAGAAACGGGGTATACCGTTTCGATTCAGTCTCGCTTCTCTCCGAAATTGAAATATCAGGCTCAGGTTGCACCAAAGCCACGAAAAGCATATACCTGGATTACCCGCCTCTGATGAAATATTTCGAATACATCTACTCAGGCAAATGGACGATATCCAACAAGAACATCAAGCCCGGACAAGTTCCGTGGGCTGTTTTCAAATTCAGCGAACTTCGCAAAATAGTAGCGAACATAGAATGGGATTTGACGATGACCCGAATAAATTAGGCGGCCAAAGCGCCGCAACTTTTTTTGATCACCGTTAGGATGACGGCTTTTAGTATTCCGGCTAAAGCCGGTACTCCAAACACTTTATCTTGCAGGTTTATGCTTATCATTATTATTTTAAGGCTTAAGGCCAATATTCAAGAAAAGCATTAACTTTATATTTTAATAGCAAATTCACAACACGGCGTTTGGAGTACCGCCTTCAGGCGGAACCTTTTGTTTTGGCGGCCAAGGGCCGCTACTCTTGAACGATCGAATATCGAAGTTAAGATTTTCCGGAATTCATTTACGACGGCGAATGCCGTCCCGGGAGTGCGCAGCCCCTCCGTCGCCAAGGCTATGGAGGGCACGCAAGTCTGCGCTCGAGCGGTGACTCTGTCACCGCACTCCTGGGAATGCTTTCGCATTCGTACCAAGCCCATAAATTAGGATCAACCTTGATATTCATTAACGTGAAATTAGCTTGAGTAAATCTCAATTATTCAGAAACGGGAGGGAACAGATTGAAGGCAAAAACAGTTGATATAACGAAGGAAGAGCATCTTGACTATCTTGAATCCAGTTCCAAACTGATGCTTTGGTTTGCGCGTGAATGGAAGAAGACGCATCCGGGAGAGGATTTCGAATCGATTATCCGGAACCGCACAGACATTTGGAGGAAGACAAGCTTATTTTCCGGTGGCCCTGATGGTCCTCTGACCGGATATCCAGAAGCATGGCTTCAGATTCTTCACAAGCTTTTGGAAGCATATGAAGAAACAAAGAAAGATTCAGACTCCTCCCGTTTCGAGGAAATCAGCGTCGCCCTTCTGAAGCCGTATTGGATTGGAAGGGTCGATAGGGACATCATGGAACATCCCGATGTCACCCAAGCCGCCGGATACCAGTGCGGAAGCCTGCGTTACAACCTGGCACCCGGGGAAGACAATCCCAAGAGTATAAGCATCCATATCGCCAACGCCTGTTATCCCGGATCACTGTTTGACGACAGGCTTTATCTACCGGCCTGCCTCATTGTATTGACAACCCAGTGTGCAGCCAAGTTCGGCGTCACTGAAATTGAAACCGGCACCTGGCTAAACTCAAACCCCAAATGGCTGGAACTTTTCCCGGATGAATGGGCTAAGAACATGAGTCAGCCAATTGAGGACATCTCCTGGCACTACGGCTTCTGGGGGCAGTTCCTCACCTCAAGAAGGACTTTCAACCACAAGCTGGGCGCCAAGTTCCGCCAGACAGGCAAAATGCCTTATGCCCTCCGTAAATCATGGTGTTCAATATCGTCGCTCAGGAAACACCTTGAATCCAAATATTTTAAATGCGTCAATAGTTAAAAAAATATGCAAACTACTTTTTTGCGGGTGCTGGCGGTGCTGGTGTCGGTTTGACATCATTAACTTTGGCTGAAATGCGAAGTTCGTCAATGACGCCTTTAAACCCTCCGATAGTGATAATCGTCTTGTTACCGCTACCCTTTGCCTGCAATTCAAATTCAACTTTTTTGCCATCCAGTTCGGTATAAGCCTTGCCGGTGCTCCTGTCATACCCTATTGCAATTATATGCCACCCAGGGCGTGGGGCAATAAGGTCAACAATCTGTTTTTTCACAACTTCGTTCTTGTCTCCCTGGAATACCCTGCCGGCCCAGGTGTCGCGGTTAACCCCCATGTAACAGTCCCAGGCACATTCCAGATTCAATATCTTGGTGGAAGGAACCCCTCTGCTGTAATCTTCCTGGTAATTGGCGATCATCTCAATCCTCATTGTCTCATATTTCTTGTCCAGGATAAGATTGCTGCCAACTTCAATCTGGAGTCCGTCTTCAGACTGGGTCATCTCAACGGCTTTCCCAGATGGATTTGCCATCCACATGAGATTCCTGTCGCTCAACTTGGCGGTTCCAGTAAGCTTGATTGGAGTATTGGACACGGAATCGTTTGCGTCGGTGTCGAAATGCCAAAGATAAAGGGTGTCGGCTTCAGTTTTGAAAGGCACTCCCTTGTTCGGAAGACTGGCCGCAGTCTGTGCGACCTTTATCTCGGTGTAGTTATATGAGATCCATCCGTCCTCATCCGTGACTGTGCAACAGATGCTGTACAGGCCTGGAGTGGTGAACGTGTATTCAAACTCCCTGTCACAGGCGAATTCCTCGTTCTGGAGATCCCAGAAATACTGTATTATCTTCTTTCCGTTCGCTCCGGCGGCATCAGCTTTAAATTTGACTTTGAAGGGTGCATTGCCCGTGACGGAATTCTCTTTCCCGTTTACAGTCACCTTAAGTGATGGTTTTCCTTTTTTCTGATCTTTCATATCTGCGAGATACGCATATACGACAGCAGTGTCTGCAAGCTGAGGGCACATGAACTCCTGTTCAACCCACCAGCAGTCAACATAACGGTAAGCTATCGGCATTCCGCCTTTTGTGAACGACGACATGAGTTCCCTGCCCTGATTTCCGACGTTGTAGCCGGCGGGATGGAAGCCCATCGGTATACCTGGGACAGGTTCAACTATTCCGTCGAAACGGCTGTTCTGATTAACCATGTCCACCGGCCTCTTAAACCCGAGTCCGGAAATGCTCACGGCATCATCGGCGCTGTTTCCGAGCTCCTGATCGGCATTGAAAAGTGCGGCCTGTATGAACTTCTTCTTTTCCGCATCGTCAACGAGGACTGTTGCGGTCAGGAGATTGTATGATGCTATTTCAGAGAGATAATACCATCCCCATTTCCCGAACCTGTACGGGTCTTCAGAAAAACTGCATCTGGTCGCCCAGCCTTTCTGCCAGCCCATTACCGATCTTGCTGAATTGATCACATTGTCTGTGCATTCCTTCAGTTTCTCCGGATTTTTCCCGTCGCGTTTCCCGAATGCATAAGCTCTGACCGCAGCTCCGGCATGCGTGAAAAGAGGCCACCATCCCCATTGGATGCTGTCTTTTACCTTGCAATGTTTCAGAAAGTAATCGTGGTATTTCTGTTCGCCTGTTGTCAGCCAGAGTTCAACCGCCATCCAGCAGTATTCATCTTTCGCCCCAAGGTAGCTTCCAGCCTGCGCAGGACCTTTCACGAGATCATTCGGCACACCATCCTTGTCGGTGTATTTCATGCAGGCGTCCCATGCTTTTTTGGCTTTTTCAAGATATTTCCCAGCATCTTCCGGATAATGCTTCACAAAATCCGGAGTCCTTGCGGCGCGTGCAAGTGCGGCGGCAAATCCGGCGGTTATATGAATATCCTTCCACCAGAAAACCCTCTGTTTGTCAAAAGCCTTGGAAGGCTTCCCGGCGACAGAATCCTCATAGCTCATGGTGGGATCCGGCTTGACTAAAAGGAAGACAAGTCCGTCCGTATCCTGCATGTTTGAAAGCCAGTTCAGCTCCAGTTTCGCCTCCTCCAGCAGGTCAGGTATTCCATTCCCGGCATTCGGAAGGGGGGAATTGTCAAATTGCATTTTTTCCGGAAATATTTCATAAGGCAGGAGGAGATTGAAAACAACCAGGGATCCGTTTGTGACATATTTCCCGAAGTCGCCTGCATCATGATGCCCACCGGCGCAAGGGATCACCTTGTTGGCCTGCTGAGGATAAAAATCGGCATCATCGCATTTGTACTCTTCGATCGCGGGGACGCGTGCGTCATCCTTGTGGCAGAGCGGATGCGTGAACCTTGTGTATTCCGCAAGAAGCTCAGTTCCGCAGCGCTGATGGTAGAACCCCCTCATGAGCGTACCGAGCACATGATTGTAAGCTTTGGCACCTATGTCAAACGGAAACGAAACCCCTGCCCCCGGAACCATTACCCTGTATCTTCCCGGTGTCTTGAAATCGCTGAAATTCATTTCCCACACCCTGGACTCTGAGAGCCGGTCATTTATGATCTTGTCATCCTTCACACAGACCGGAGATATCTTTATCTCGCCCTTATAAGCCTCTTTCCCGCTGTCGGCGTCAACAATCTTGAACACCTTGTAATTGCTGAAATCAACATCAGCAAACGCACTGTCCTGCGCGTTCTTCCAGCCTGCATACTGTGTCAGATAAGCATATTTCTGACTATCTGGAATGTAACCTGCCTGGTTCACATGGACGGCAGTGCTCCTAGTAAAATCCCCAAGCCATGTGAAAGTCAGTTCGGGAGGATTGTTATCCGCGTCCTTATCCCTTTTCCCGTTCAGGATACTGAGCGCCTCAAAATTCATGTTTTTCATTGAAATGGAATACGTCTTCCCAGGCTTGATCTCCTTGTCGAGGAAAAGATAGAACCATGCACCTTTTACATTAAGGGATTTACGCAGCGTGAAACGGATGGGCTTGGCCCAGTAACTTACAGTGGCGGGCTTGATTCCGGCGCCGAAATCCGGATCATCCTTGCTGCTGATGGTTATGTTTTCCGGCGTGAGCTCTTTGTCCGCTTTTTTCAGCACCAGGTTTGCGAATTTCGCAACCACGACATTTTTATCAACCGCATAGGCTTCGTTTGACAAAACATTAGTGTTGCTGTCATGAAACAGGGGGTTCTGGGCGTTAACCTGCGCTGAGATCATGGTTGAAACCAGCAATACGATAAAAGCAGATAGCTTTCTCCTCATTTTTACTTAACTCCTTTAAAGTGAATATTTTACGTATTGTCATAAACCTTTATTTTTTCATTTTAAAAAGTATCGCCAGGCATAAAAAATGGTTTAACTTTTATTTTTTCATTGGTAATCGAATCTTCTGAAATGATTTTGAATGCAATTTCCCCTGCTTCGGTCAAATTAGAGTTGACCGTGCTGATCCTGGGACTGACAGATGTGGCGATGACAGTACCGTCATATCCGGCAATACGGAAATCAAGTTTGTTCCCTGCCGCAATAATCATCCTTCTTGCGTGAAGATCGTTTGGACAGAAGACAGCTTCATATTTATTTTTCCTGACGGATTTGAGGTTCTGTTCCGGACTTCCCGTGTTTTCAAAGAACAGCTTTCCGCTCCATCCGCATTCATCGGCAAAAGTCCTCAATTCTTTCCTGTGTTCGGAAGCACCGATGAAAACAGCAGTCCTGCAATCTGTTTTGAAAAGCAGCTTAAGAAGTATCTTACGGCCTTCGAGCTTATCCTGGACTATCTGCGGAAAACTGTCTGATTCCACCTCCCTGTCAATCACAATCACCCTTGCTCCGCCTTTAACGAGTTTTTCCAGTTCTTTAACGCTTTTCGGGTCAACCAGTCCGTTTTCTCCGACTGGGGGAATCGCCAGAATTCTGGGATTGGGAATTGCTGAGGCAACCTCATGCAGCGCAGCTTTGAAATCAGTATGATGCTCGTGGCTGTTGTGTATTCCCAGCCATTCGCCATTATGTTCGGCGGCATCCTGCGCTCCTGCAATCAGGTTCACATAAACCTGTATGTAATAATAATGATGAAGGGGAACTATCATGTTCATCACCGGTCGCACTTTACGGTCGACCGAATAAAACCCCTTCCCGTGTTTGGATACGGCATAACCGTCACGCACGAGCTGTCGCATCGCCTCAATGACCGTATTCCGCGCCACGCCAAGTTTTGATTTAAGGCTGTTAATCGAAGGCAATGGGGAAGAAGCTTTAATCTTTCCGGAACTGATGTCGCCGGCTAACCGCCCGGCTATCTGCTGGTAAAGCGGAATACTTGAGTTCCTTTTGCATTTGAGAGACATAACCATAATCAAAAATCCGCAGTTAACTGTCAGCCATCAAAAGAACCAAGCAAGAGCGGCAGATAATTTTCTGCTCATTTTCAATACGAACGCCATACGCTATCGTTTGCCGGATCAGGTTTCCTCATGTCCGAAGAACTCTGAACATCCACATGCCCGTCGCAGAAGAGGGTATTGGCGAACTTGCTCCTGTGGACTAGGAAAATCTTACCCGCTATACTGTTTGCACCACTTGGTCCATCGCGTTTAATGTCAGCAGGCGATGCAAATCCTGGGCTATTAAGTGAATCCATGGAAGTGGCCCCTTCCATCTGGAGATAATTCTTAGAGGGATTTTTGTTCCCCCTTGGCTGGGGGCTTAGCGAACTGTTCCGCCTCAACCAGAACGTGAAAGTGGCATTTTTCAGGGAGCTGGTGTATTGGTTAATACCATACATCTTCACTTTCCCATAATTATCACAATACCTTGGTCCCGCCTGTAAATAATCATTGCTGGGACTCACAAAATCAAGATATGGGCATATATATGTTGAGTATGGTATGTATCTCTGCATGTTATCAATGTCCCCAGCGTCTCCCGGTTTTGCAAATGGCAGAGGACTCGCATTGATATATCCCAGATTCCTGTAGGCCTTCGGCCAGAAAGCATCTCCATAATTACTCACGTTTGGAGTAAAGTCGTTAAAGTCGTCGGCATAAAAGTTCCAACATACCCCCAGCTGCTTCAAATTGCTTGTGCATAACGCAAGTTGCGCTGTCTCCTTTGCACCTTTCAGTGCAGGCAGCAGCATCGCCGCCAGTATTGCGATGATCGCTATTACAACCAGGAGCTCAATTAAAGTGAATGTTTTACGTGTTCTCATCAGTCCTCACTTTCTCTATTTCAATATGCAACAACAAGAACAAGACCGGAAGCAACTGTTACTTACTGTTACCTATTATATGATAATCAGGTTGGCAAGTCAAGAGGGTATGTACTTTTTTTTGATAATTCCTGGAGATGCGTGTAATATAGGAGTCTAGGCTATCCAGCTCAAGACAATTCCCTTGGATATTGGACATTCCGTGTTGGATATGGGATATTCAATTATTTTCACCACATTTAGCCGCAATCTCTGGGCCCTCTGTGGTTAAACAACTCTTCATATGATCAAATCTAAAAGCTCAAATACCTGCCGGTCCTCGTCTTCAAATCTATTTCAAAAGAGTACCAGCCGTCAGAAAGCTTTTTAAGTGGCAGTTTCTCGCCAGTAGCAAGATCTAAAGCGGCATCCGAAGGTTTTGAAAGCCTGACTTCGACTTTTGCTTTGACCGTTTTCTTTACGTGACTGAAAAGCAGCAGATAGTCTTTCCCGTTCAGATGGACCATTTCCTTGAATGCAAAGAGACCATTTGTCCTGCATTCCTTAGATCTTATACCGAAATAACTGCAAATACGGAGCAGGGTATGATCCTCAATCTTAGCGCATTCCTCATAATTGTATTCCCTGTCCAGGGAATCAGGAGAGTTGTCGAAACCAGCAAGGACGACCGAACCTTTACCGTAATTCCTTTTTACAAGCACCGGGGCGCCTTTTGAATCCCTTGCAAGTACTTCACCGTCGGCAATGACACTTGAAGCTGATCCTGTCACTTGCCCCCCGCCAAAAGATTTCGGAAAAAGCACTGTCCGTTTCCGCCATGCTCCATATTTCACATCTGTAAGCCTGAAAACCTGTCTTAGGAAGGTTCTCTGGATCCTTGTGACTCCAATCTCGCATGTGTGCGGGAAGACCAGCAGATTCAATCCTTTTTCCACACTGAGCCTCAGGAGATTATACCAGTATTCGTCATCTGGAAGAAGCATTCCACCCCCGCCTCCGGTGGCAGTTTTATCCGAATAATCACATGCCGGAAGCACCATCAGCTTGTGGCAGGAGAAATCATAACGTTGTTTTTTGAAAATGAGCGCCACCGGGATATCGGTTCTGGTTGCGATATTCGCAAGCGACCTGAAATTGTCCCACTCGAGACGGTCAAAAACCGCCAGTTCCGGTTCGGGCCGTTCCGCAGACATTATCGTACGCCTTATGAAACCTATTCTTGCTATGTCATCACCGTAAAGCCCGAGATCTGCACCGGGGATGGAATTGTATGTGGCGCCAAGCCTTACTGACTGGAAAAGGGCATCATCGTACTGACGGTATTCCCCACCGACCTGCCACGCTTCACCACCCCAGGTTTCTCCTGCATTGTGGGCACCTACATATTTTTTGTCAAAAGTGCTTTCCTCAAGCCAGTGCCTCGCCTTTCCCTCGTAAAAATACGTACCCAAGTCCGCAATCGAGCCAAGGCCGTGTCCCGGAAGATCTGGTGGCAGTTTATCCGGCGCATTCCTGGCGACAATTTCATTGACTTCAGTTATTCCGTTCCTGATTGACCATGACCTGAATTCCAGATAAACGCTGAAAGCCTCTTTGTCCTCTGAAAATGGCACCGGGACTTCATCATAGGATTTAAACTTCCTTGAGAACAGTTTTCCAACCGTTTCCAGATTCCATGTGAGCTCGTTTTTCAGGTAGAGTGAAAAAGCTTCTCTCTCCTGGTGCGAATAGTCGAAGATGGTGTTGTCTCCTCCATAATAATAATAACCGTACGGGAAGTCTGAATTTCCGAAGTCGATTACAAAACGCGAAAGATTCTTTGATTCGGCATACCTTTTGGTGAAAACGTCAACCATCCCAAAGTAATGTTCCCTGTAGAACTTGCTCCAGAGCGTCGGGAAATATCCTTTGTTACCGAATCTGTCAATCGCCGGTTCCTTCAGGCTCCACCATGGCACTCCGCCGTCGGCAAGCCCTGATCCCCGGGTTGTCGGGAACATCCAGAATTGAAGGGTGAATTTCTCCCTATGGGCGAATTCAATAAGCTGATCAGTAACCGACCAGTCATATTTTCCGGGACGAGGCTCAACATCCTCCCAAGGTATGTTCATGCGGATATACTGACATCCCCTCTTCAGCATCTCCCTGTAGAAGAATTTAAGCTCCTCCGGCATCTTCCGTGTCTGGAAGGCCCAGTATGTCGATAATCCGAACCCTGCGTGTTTCGCAGAATCTGCAGGAAAGATCCGTTCAGTAAACTCGGCGATGGTTTTTTCCTCCGAATTAATTTGTGTTTTAAGTTCATATTTGTAAATTCCAAAAGTCTTTTTGGAATTTACTGTCCTGGAGATGTTGTCCCATGGGGGTAACGCGGCTTTGCGAACCTCGCAGATTTTTTCACCATTGCATTGAAGGGATATACTATCCAGGACAATGTTCACGGACGAAAGATTTTTCACGGTGAAAGATACTGGTTTCCGGATTCCTTCTACGCTTACGGCGGCAACATCGACAGAGCCGGCAACATTCACTGGCTCAAGCCACTGGATCAGTTTCCAGACCATGTCGTCTATGCCTTTCCATTTTCTTGTGAGAAGGCCCGGGTTCCATTTCCATTTGAGCTGGTAGGCGCCATCTACATTCTCCCTGGGTTCTCCGCCAATGAAACCGATCATTGCGAACTTCGCACCCAGGAATTTTTCACATTTCCTTTCCACGGCGACAACTGCGGAGGAGCATTCCGCATGGCTCCCGCTTTTGATTTTTAAAAGCGCGTGTGTTATATCAGGGGGAAACCCGGTGATCCTGAGTGCTGGAAATATTTTTCCATCCATGAATTCGGGATGCTTCAGCTCTCCCAGGATCTCAACACCCTTTTCTGTAAGCCCTTCAATCCCAGGCCGGTCGAAGCGTATGTTTATGTCGTCGTAACATCTTGTCAGATGGAACTTATAGGCCTGCGAATTCCGCAGGGGATACCATTTGTCAATGTTCGGGAGATCCCCCAGGAAAAACAGAGAACCGCCAGCGGAATGGAATTCCAACAGGGAGGTGAGAGCCTTTTCAGAAAAATTTCCATTGACATATGGAATGATCAGCAGATCGCATTTTTCTCTGGAAATACTTTCTATCTCCTTATGCGAATATATTTCATAAGCCATCTTTTTTGAATGGAGAAGCTTCTCGATGTCCCCCGAGTCATAATCCGGCATCGCCCGGAAAGATACGTCCCTGAATAATGAGATTTTTAAATTCATATGAACCTACCTAAGGCTGCTATCCAGGGAAAACTCATTTTTAAAATTCCTGTTCTGATTGTTGTTCTTGGTGAAGTGTTGGACATGTCCGTCTAAAAACACGCTATTCCATTTCCCATCCCCGTGGTCAGATACGTCACCGATATTGTTTTCACTAGTGAACCCCCTGTCTGAAATCATAATGAAAAAGGAGGGGTCGGTATTGAAATAGGTGCCCCCGTATTTCTTGCTGCCTGCATCATCCATCCTGTAGGCGCTAATCCATCTGCCGTTAGTTGTGCTGTCTGGAGCGGCGGATTTTGATACGAGGCTGGTCCTGTAGCATCCCGGGCCGTTTCCGCGTACAATCTTTGAGCCTCCAAATGCAAGGTGATTGTTCCCATCCGCAGTATCATCGTCATCCATGCTTCCATCCGGCATTCTCTTGGTGCCCCAATATCTTTCAGTGGCGGGGCAGAGATATCCGGTAAAAACGCTTGTAGGATATCCGAAGACAGGAGTTCCGCTATGCGGCAAGCATTCCACCAGTATGGAACACAGCGCCCGGAAATCATTGGAATAGTTGGAGTTGTTTGTAGGCCAACGCCCGTTTATATCGTTGCCGTACATCATGATTGCAAGGCTCTGCTGTTTCAGCTGGTTCTGGCATGCGGCATGCACGGCGAAATCCTTTGCACCCTTGATGGCAGGCAAAAGCATTGCCGTAAGTATTCCTATTATAGCTATTACAACCAGGAGTTCAATGAGCGTAAAACCAGCAGGCCTCCGTTTGATTACAGCATATCTGTCCATATGTTTTGAAATATCAGACAAGCTAATTTTCCCCATTGAAATTTCCTCCTTCAATCCATATATGTTATAGCGGCGGGATTACTGCCGGAACTCCAAGGAGTTATACCTATGTCAGTTCCGTAGTTTATATTTGACAATTTTGCACGCGTTTCCGAGAAAGGGTAAAAGTCACCCTCACGAACCCAGGTGAAGACACCTTGGTGACCTTCATCAAAGGTAAGCCCGTTGTTCTTGATTTTCCCGCAGTGCCCGTCAAGAAACACAACATTCTGCTTGAGGCTGTGACGAAAACAGAAAGCGGTCAAAGTATTGTCAGTCGCATGCCCCCAGCAACGATATGAATCACTGGCTCCCTGTTTCATAGAATCACCAAATATGAATATCTTTTCCGGCTTAATAACATTTTTTGCATTTCTAAGGTTAAGATTAGAAGTTCCGTCATAAAACGATAAGAAGGATGCGTTCCCCCCATAGCTTAAACCTCCGCCTTCCCAAGATGTGTAGCTTAATTTTTTACGGCTTTCTGTTTTTGCGTCACCGGGGCACCTGGCGAATTTTCTCTTAAAGGCAATCTCGTCCGGACAGTTGAAATAATCGTATAGATCCCTATGAAACGCAGATACATTTGGACAGCGATAATCCTGATCATTTATATACATGCCCGTTGCGAGTCCATATTGTTTGAGCATGCTGTAGCAGGAAATCGAATAGGCCGTCTCTCTTGCATTCTTCAGCGCAGGAAGCAACATAGCCGCCAGGATTCCTATGATGGCGATGACAACCAGGAGCTCGACGAGCGTAAATGGCGGAGATCCCGGTTTATTCGAAGCATTTCTGCGATTTCGTTCGGAAATATCATTCCCATCGAGCCTTCTCACTGCGCTGCATCCTCTTTTCATATTATTACCGCCTTTTTTTGAACTGAATGGTATTCTGAGCCTTTACGATATTGCCCATAAGGCAATGCCTAAATAATGACATTCTGAAATTCACACTATCATCCCTGCCTCTTTCCATTTATTGGTCAAGGAGTATCCAGCCTGGTGCATTGTCGTATCCGGAAAGGGGCTGATTGTTCTTTTTGGCCGAAAGCCTTGCCGCTCCATCAAGAGTAAGATATCCATACCCGTAGCGATGCCCATTTCCTTTATTGTAAGGGATTTCATCTGCGTTTGCCGGAAACTTGTAGTCACTTATTACAATCAATTTTTCAGGAGGGGTTCTGACGGCCCAATAGTATTGGTAGTTTCCTATGCCGGTAATGTCTTTCCTTGATCCGATTGTAGACACTTTTCTCCAGCCTGGGGAACCTCTGTAGGGGCCATATGTACCGGGGTCGGTGCTGAAAGCATGAATATAGCCCCTCCTGTCCGGTGCCTCCTTATATTGGTTTCCGCTCGTTTCATAGAATACTATATCGTTGGCTCTCCACCTTTTCATGAAAACCGGACAGCAATACCTCTGTATTTTTGTTTCATTCCTGCTGTTATAATTTGTGGGAGTCGCGATAAGCTGGCCATTATCATACGTTGCAGCCGGATCGAAATTGTAATAATCCGCCATGCAAAGCCCGCCAGGAAACTTCTGGCTGAAAAGATATTGCCATTCGCTTGAAACTGTGGGAATTGTGCCACTTACCGCACCAGGAAGAAAGTCATTGCAGTCAACAGTGTACATGGTTACAACCTGCCCGTGCTGTTTAAGCATATTCAGACAGTTTATCTCCTGGGCTTTTTCCTTCGCTTTCTGAATCGCCGGCAGAAGCATCGCCGCAAGGATTCCAATGATAGCGATTACAACCAGGAGCTCAATGAGCGTAAATGCCACAAAACTCCGCGTTTTTGAAGCATGACTAATCCCGACCGTAATTTTATTATTTCTCATCATTTCCCTTTTCCTTCAATACATTGTATCACAAAGGTAAGCACAATGTAATACTCTTAGAGAATCTTAATCGGATTCTAACATGTTCTTTACAATACCCTAGCCTGTGCCTAACGGAAAAGTTTCACCATCTTTTAGAACAGCGTCCAACTATTTCCTGTCCGGAAGTAGGAGCCCGAATACGGCCATGCTCTGCACCTGATTAACTACAACCCCTTCATCCATGCCTATTGCAAAATGATTATCGACAAATGTATAAAGACAGGCGAATTTTTCATTGATCTTGGGATATGCCACCTCGGTAATCCTGTAACCCTCGCCTTTCTGGACCGGGCCTTCCACCTGCATGCCAGCAACAACTTCACCGGTAGTCCCGTAGCGGCTGTTGTGAAGTGGTGCACGGACTGTTTTCGTGCCTGCTCCGACCACATAGCTCAAGCCCATGGGATTTGCACCAAGGGTGTTGTCACAGGTCCTGACTATCCAGTACTTATATTTTTCATCTCCTGTAAGTTTCCATGCCTGGATGACTTGATTCAGCCAGTTCTCATATGCTCCGGTTCCCCAATTTATCGGAGCCCAGGGATGACGAATGAAAGCATATGCCATTTTTGAGGAGTGAGTTATGAATAAATCAGCCTTGGCAATAATCGCTTTTTTAATTGCATCCTGTATGGTGGGATCTGTCAGTTTCGGGTCACAGCAGACATAGGCCCATGCGGCCTGGCTCTGGTCGTAAAGGCCGTAGATATCGATATCGGAATCCAATTTTTTTGACCACACGCATACGCTCATGAAATCCTTGTTGTATTTCTGGTCTCCGGTCGTCTGGAGAAGCTGGGCGGATGCATAGGCCTTCGGGGAAAGATAATCTCTGGCCTGAAGGGAGGGGGTTTTCTGCCTGGAAGGGTTTTTATCGGCCCATTCATACGCTTTCACGGCCTTCTTCAGGAACTCATCGGCTTCCGCCGCCTTGCCAAGCGATTTCCATATCCTGGAAGCCTGTGCCATGGCACCTGCGAATGTATAGGAACCTGGAGCGTCTTTTGCGTAGGCGTAATCTCCGGTCGGATCAAGTTCTACCGTTTGAATGAAACTCGGATCACCAGCTGATTCTGTCCCATTACGCACGCCTCCGTCCTCATCCAGCATTTCAATCCACAGCTTCAGGGCCCAAGAGGCTTCATCAAGGATATCAGGAATCCCGTTGCCCTTTTCAGGAATGTTCAGTTGCCCGTCATAGAACTTTTTCGGCGCAATTTCATAGGCGTTCATGAGTTTCTGGGCGACCTCAATATGTGAACGCGGGTTATAGTCTCCGGCATCATGGTGCCCGCCGGAAGCCTTGATTATCATGGGAGTTTCACCCGGACGTTTGGTCTCGAGCGTCTTTATCTCCTCTGCGGAAAGAGCCCTGGAATAAATGCGACAGTCGTCAAAAAAACCATTGCCCGCCCCCTTCCCGGTGATTGCGCCAAGGGAAAATTCAGTTCCGGCTTCAGACCAGGAACTGCCTGAGGCAGCAAAACTCCCGTCGCAGTAAATGGATGCAGTGCCTTGCGGGTTCACAACAAGCGCCAGATAATGCCAATTGCCGTCGTTAATCCTTTCAAACTTGATTTCACCAGAGGTTTTATTGACGCTCCCTACAATAATCCCCCAATTGGCACCGACCAGCATTTTGGGAGCCATGAATTTAGACTCTCCAAATCCAAAAATTGTCGAATGGAACTCGTTATTGGAATCCTTTTTGAACCAACATGAAATGGAAAGACCATTTTCAGTTTTAATCGGAATATTGCATTTTGCCCCATTAACTGCACCAGGCATTGTCGGGCCGTAAACCTTATTATCGACTGATATTTCACTGTCGTCTGAAAACTTCTGTTTTTTGTCGTAGGGGATAAGATTGAAGCCGTTTCCTGAAATGTCATTGAAATCACCGTCAAGAGGATAATGCGCTATGAGAGCCGGATCCTTGTCCAATTTTTCCAGGGCTGGATCCTTGCCAGCAGGGACTTTCTGCATGACAGCCTTTTTAGGCAGATCATCCCTGATGCTGTGCTGTTCACCTTTGATCTGGGTTGTCGCTGCGATACCTTTATTGTGACAGGCTATGCGGCGCCAATCGGAGTATGGAGGTTTAAGTTCGATACCGCAACGCTGTGCGAAAACGCCGTATGCCTGTACCTCAAAGGCCTTCCTGTATACATCATCCGCTATTGAAAAAGGAAGACTCCGCCCCACCCCGTTCACGGAAATGATATATCGTCCGGGCTTTTTAAATTCTGTAAAGTTGAGAACATAAACATTTTCACCAGAATGATCCAAATTATAAATGCCCTCATCCATGGCTCCTGACAGATGAATAAGTTTCGCCTTTCCAGTGAAAACTGGATCTCCTCCGGCTGCAGGGATTATTTTGAATTCGGGAGCTGATTCAAATGCAAGCGCTGGCCCCATCTCAGCTTTGAGAACGGCGGGGGTCTTATCGCTGCCCTTTTCAGCAGATTTAGGTTTCTCATCCTTCTCTTCTTCAGAATCGGTATTTGACTTGGCTTTCTGCAAAGCGTTCCAGAAAGAGTCCATTTCAGAGCCTGCCGATTTCTCTGCACCTGTCACCAAAGATGCTTTTTTCAACTCAGGAAAGGAGCCCATCCATCTTCCAAGATACGCTATCTTCACAGGAGAATCAGTCAGATAGCCGATCTGGTTCACCTTTATTGAATTTGTAAATGTCTTGGCACTGTCAAAATTGATCACTGCCGTGGAATTGGCCTTCGTCACAGAGTTGTCAACTTCTATCTTAATCAAATCTCCGTCTTTGTAAGGTGATGCAAGCTGGAGATAAATCTCATGCATGGGAATCGCTGAGAAAGGCCAGCCGACAGGAAGATATGTGTCAATTTTTGAAATTCTTCCGAAATTCACAATCTTGACAGGAGTTCCTCCGATGTTTACCCTGTAGTTTTCAGGATTACCGGCATTCTTAACTGAGAAATTTGGACCGAATTCAAGCTTTACAACACAGTTTCCGACAGGCTCAGCATTCCTCAACCCTAGAACCGCAAGGTCAGCCGAATTCAGGGGCACAGGCGGAATGTTTCCGCTTTTATATACGAATCCCTGGGACGTGTGCGCGCCGGTAACCATTTCACCGCTGACGCCCTGTGCGACAACATCATATCTGCAGCCATCCTTCATAGGAGATGGAAGGACAAGGACAGCGGTTGTCTTTTCAAAAAGTGAAAACGGGGATCCTTCAGGAGATTCAACCTCAACTTCCTTTTTAACGGTTGCCTCTACCGGTGATACAAACTTCTCATAGGCATACTCGGTATCCTTGTCACTTATCACCCTGTATGCGGCCGCCTTCCCTGCAGCTCCGGTCACACTCATCCCAATCCCAACCTCAATCTGCTTAGGACTCAGTGGCCTGGCATATCGCACCCCTAAAGAGGCCCTTACGGCGATCCTGTTGTCTGATGAATTTTGAAAACTTCCGATCGATTCCTCGTAATCAGCATAGGAAATTCCAACAACACAGATCATTCCAAGCAAGCAGATTATCTTCTTCATGGTACACACCTCCGAGCACAGTCTCTTATTATGTCTTATTATACATCAAGACAAGAATTTGTCAACAGTCTTTTCAGTAATTCTAATGCATTTCATATCAAGTTAAAGTAATAGGAAGGCAATGGAACCTAAGGAAGCATTCAATAACCATCTTACTGCGTCGGAAGAATTGTCCCGAATAGTTTCTGGAGCTTCACTGCTGGGCCGAGCGGTCGTTGCGCTCTTTTATAACTTTGGCAGGGATGCCGACAGCGGTCGCATTTGCAGGTATGTCCTTGGTGACAACGCTGGACACGCCAATTATCACATTGCTTTACATCATGGATGGAAATCAAAGCCTCTATATGAAAAATAAAGAATCTCCTGACGGGCATCCTATCCCCGCTGCAAGCAACGGGTATTACGGACGCCCGCCCTCGCCTCACGGCGGGCTGGAGATTCTTTATAACAAAAGAAAATCAAAGCCGACCCAAGGGTCGGGGAATTGGACCCAACTAAGATTCAAGTCCGGAAAGAATCTGACAGCAGGGATTTGACACATATGGCCTGAGTGGAAACAGGATATTTACCGGGCTTGCCCTTTTGTGGCAGAGATGTTATATTGGCTTTAGTTTAGGTATCGATATAGGATAATACATACCGATGACAGGGTCGGAATTTTACGTCACCTTTGGCATTTCAAGATTTAAATGAGGGGCTGAATCATGGACATAAAGGTTAGTCAGAATGGTTCTGTAACGGTGATCGCAATCAGCGGTCAGATAGATGCTTCCAATTCAAAGAATCTGAAGAACCGTTTCTCGGAAATTCAGAGTACTTCGAACAACTACGTCATGGATTTCTCAGCGGTTGACTTCATAGATAGCTCCGGCCTGGGCGCTTTTGTCGCCTGTCTCAAGGGTGCAATCGAGAAGGGTGGAAACATCAAGGTGGCAAACCTTCAGAAGAAGACCAGGATGGTCTTCGAGATCACCAGGATCCATAAAATATGCGACATATTCGACAGCCTTGACGTTGCAGTGAAATCATATTCACAGGCTACCTGAGCTGCCAGGGGAAAATTCGGATGAAATGCATTATCTCCATCGGAAACGGCATGTGTCCTTGGATTAACAGAATCCAAGTCGGCGTCTCCCCATATATGCTGAAGATAGTCAATAAACCATGGGGCGAATACCTTGTCGATTTCTGTTTTTCCGCAGGTGCACGCGAGATAAGGATGCTAATAGACGACTCCGGATATGAGGTTGAGAACTACTTTTCCGACGGAGGGAAGTGGGGGGTGGCAATTTCATATGGTTTTGAACGCTTCGGAGACTCCGTGAAGGATCTGATGGAAAAGAACAGTGACTTCATAGGCGACAGCGACATCCTCCTGATCACCGGCCCTGTTTTTGCCGATTATTCCATCAAACACGGGAAATACCCGTTCTTCGACGGACGGAATATCGGACTCAGTTGTGCTGACGGAAGATGCGAGCTATCGATATTCTCCGCAAATGCCAGGAATGTTCCGTTGAAAACGATGACCTTCGGAGAGGCAGGTTTTGGAATAAGGCCTCTCCTATCTCTTAAAGACTATTTCAACATCAACTCCGAGATACTCAGGGAGAAAAGAGGCGATTATGTGCTACCCGGCTACAACAACGAGGATGGGATCCACATCGGACAGAATGTGGCGATAAGCAGGACTGCGCGGATAGAGAAGCCGGTGATGATCGGTGACAATGTTGAGATAGGGGACATGAGTGTGATCGGTCCCGGCGTGATTATCGGCTCTAACGTGATAATCGACAACAGGACTGTTGTAGAAAATTCCATAATCTGCGACGGTTCATATGTCGGACAGGATCTTGACATCGAAAACAGAATCGTAAGGCATTCCCATCTAATAGATCCTGAAACAGGCGAACTGCTTGCATTCCATGACGACTTCATCCTTTCCGGGGATGCGATGCCGGATGTTCTTGTCAAACTGAAATGGCTCAGATCGATACTTGGTGCATCTGTAATCCTACTGCTACTGCTTCCGTTATACATCCCGATGATTCTCCTGTTGAAACTTTCCGGGAAGCTCAAGCCGAAGTCTTTCCAGTATATGGCGTCTGACAGGAAGACTTGCTGTACGTTAAAAGGATACGATATCGGCACCGGAGTGATTCCCTCTCTTTTCAGGAGGCTTTCCCTTAACAAGTTCGCATATCTTCTTGAAGCGCTGAAAGGGAACATGTATATCGCCGGCAATTATCCTGCAGGCGCTGATGAGGATGGGCGGAATACATTGCAGGAGCTTCCACGATACTATCCGGCTGTTTTCAGCTATGGCGACTCCCTGCCCGAAATTCCACGTAGCGGCGACGAGCGGCTTATACATGACCTTTACTACAGCTATAATTCATCCTTTCTTCTAGACATCAAAATTGTGATAGCCTCGGTTTTCAGGAGACTGTGTGGTTGAAACTCGAAAAACAAGGAAGGAATAGACTTGTCCTCATTGCCGGCGGCTCCTCGTCCGGCAAGACCACCTTGACGAGAAAACTTGCAGAAAGGCTCGGCAATTTCAAACCGACAATCGTCACAATGGACAACTATTACAGGGATCTTTCCGGCAGGAGCGAGGAATTCTACCGCGGCTATGATTTCGACGATCCGGCGGCGCTTGACGAGAACCGTTTTGCCGACGACCTAGGCGAGTTACTCATGGGCAACCCTATAGAGGAGCTGAAATATGATTTTGCGACCCATTCCCGTTCATGTAGCGGACAGATGCTCGAACCATCGGAACTCATCCTGGCGGAAGGCATATTCATCCTCTGTTCAGAGCATATAAGGGCTCTGGCTGATCTGAAGGTGTTCATTGATGTTTCCGAGGAAACGATGTTCAGGAGGAGGATGAATAGGGATGCCAGTGAAAGAGGCAGGAATTCCGATTCCATTTCCACGCAATTTTACAGATTTGTGATACCAGCACAGAGGAAGTTTGTCAGTCCTTGCGCCGAGAAATCGGATATTGTGCTCCATGGCGAGGATGGTATTGAAAGAAACGTCATCAGGATTGAGGAAGAGATATTAAAGAGGCTTAAATGCGCAGATCAAGATACACTGTGTTCGGCAGCGAAGAGATAGACAGGACTATCGACGCCCATATGAAAACTCTCGTTTCTGCCGCACTCGCCACGATAGGGGAGAGAAATCTGTCCGCGATAATCCTCGGCGGAGGTTATGGGCGCGGTGAAGGCGGGGTGACAATCCGCGACGGTATGGAAAGACTCTACAACGACTACGACATGTTCGTGGTGTCAAATGGCCTATCAATGGCGGAAAAAAAGGAGACGGACCAAAAATTCAGGGAACTTTCCACCAGGCTAACAAAGGAATTCGGGATAGAAGTGGACTTCAGCCCCCTCAAGAACGCCTCCGAACTCAGGAGATTAGACTACGAGATGGTTTGGTACGAGGGGAGAAAAGGGCATATGGTGCTCTGGGGTGACGAACATGTTTTCGACGCAATTCCGGAATGGGATATAAAGGACATGCCCCACGCGGAGGCCGCGCGTCTCCTTATGAACAGGGGAATGGGTCTTCTTCTCGCTTCCAGGAAGCTTCGTGACTGCGGTTCTGACAGTGCAGCCTTGGAATTCATCGAAAGGAACGCCTGGAAAGCCGTGATGGCTTCCGGAGACACATTTCTCATACTGAAAAGCCAATATGATTCGTCATATGTGAAACGGGGAGAGAATTTCAAGATGCTTGCCCCGGTAGATCTGATTGCAGCAGGAAGCGAACTCTGCGAGTATTACTCGCAATCCATACATTACAAACTTTCCCCTCCAGCCCATCCCTCGGATCGCTATAAATGCACAGAACTTCTCAGGAAAGCAACCGAATTGCTGCTGAAAGCCTATCTTCCTGTAGCGTCATCAATATGCGGGGAGGATATAAAATCATTTGCACAGTTACCCTCACGGCTTCCAGATCTGACTCCAAAACCTGGACCGAAGAGCAGACTTAAAAACATTGTTCTCAACATCCTAAAATTCAAGGGCGGTGCAGGTTTCAGCGGTTCTAGGATTATCAAGCACCCACGCAGCAGAATTTTTGCAGCAATCCCCTATTTCCTTGGAGCCGACGTCAACTCTTCGGAAATTGACGCTCTCCTTTGCGAAATGCCTGATAACCCAGATGATGAAACAAGGTTTGCAAGGTTGAAAGGCCTCTGGGAAAGGTTCAGCTGAAATGGAAAATAAAAAAAACCAAAACAACAATGAGCCGCAGATCTCACTGGACTTCCTGAAGATTTCCCCAGACGTACTCAGGGTGACGCTTTTCAAACGGCTCATATGGATAATTGCCGCCGGCCTGGCAGGCCTGGTGCTTTCTACTATATGCACAAAGATATTCATCAAGGACAAGTGGACCAGCACCTGCGTCCTCTACAGGCTTCCACAGTCGCCTGAACTGAAAAAAGAAATACCTTCACTATACGATCCACCAGATATCAACACGGTAATTGAATCGATAAGGATCAGGACCAATATCATGAAGGTCATCAAAAATACGAAACTGAATATTTCGGTTGACGCCTTTCTTGCGAAGACGAAGGTCGTCAAGCAGAAGAACAACACTCTCTTCACGATAGTCGCCGAGGACAAGGACCGATATACTTCAGCAGCGATTGCAAACGAGCTTGCCGAGGCGTTCCTGGAGTCATACGCGGAAATGATGCAAAGTTCGGCCAAAAAATTGAACGATCAATACAGGAGCTCTGCCGAAAATATCAAAAAGGAGATTGAGAAGATGGAGGATAAATCTCGAAAAGTGCTTCTAGATAACGAGATTTCCTCAATAGATGCCGAGACGAACATAAATTTCCAGAAGCTAAACGACATGCAGATCAAGCTCCTCGAAAACAAAGCGGCGGCGGAGACGGCGAAAATCAGGCTGCAGGATCTCCGTTTCGCCATCTCCCAGATGTCTTCGGAGGTGCAGATCTCATATGTCATAACACCTCCAGAGGCTGGAGTAATGCAGGATCTGCAGAAGGAGCTCAACGCCTTGATGCAGAAGTTCACTGAGGAAAATCCGAAGGTCAAGAAGATAAAGAGCGAAATAGATGCCCTGAAGAAAAGGGCGGAGGACGGGGAACGGCCGAAGCCTGACCATGTTACCTTTGGCAGCAACCAGGCGAAGAAGGATCTCGAGATGGAATCGATGCGTACGGAGTCATCCCTGAAGTCCGCCTTGAAGAACATCGAGACCTATCAGCTTGAAACAAAGGAGACAAGGAAAAACCTGGACAGGATTTCCTCCATCAGCGAGAAATACAATGAGATCAGGAGGACGCTTGAACAGAAAAAGCAGGCCCTGACCAAGATCGAACAAATGATTGCGATATCCGAGCTATCAGTAAAGCCCAACAGCCTGGACATAAAAATAATGGAACCGGCAACCCCTCCTCCATATCCGGACAGTACGAAAAGGAAGATGATCGTAATAGCCATTGGAATGCTCATGTTCCTTGGGGCGACCGTCATATTCCTTGGGATGGAGCTTCTGGATCTGACTGTAAAGGCCGGCTACGACATCTCGGGAATATTCAAAATACTCAATTTAGGAACCCTTCCTGACAGGGATCGTGTCAACGTATCTCTTTTCAACACCGCATTCCAGGTAGTGTTCAAGAGCATAGAGACGGAGACTGCCGGAAAGAAAACACCGTTCATCGTCCTTGGAGGCGTGAGCCCCGGAACCGGAAAAAGCATGATCATTTCTGAATGCACCAGGATACTGAAGTCAAGGAAAAAGAAAGTGCTGGTGATTGGCAAGGTTGAGAATGCAGTGCACCCCGAAGGGAAGATTCCCGGCCTTATCAATCCATTCCTTTATGAGGGTGCTGAGTTCAAAGATTTCAGCCCGGTTGAAATTGATGCCGGACTTTCGATGGGATACTTCAATCTTGACGATTCAACTTTCTCCTATCCCCTCGACGAGGAAAAACTACGCGCCTTCATCAAGTCCCAGGACTCATATGACATCATTTTCTGGGAACTTTTTGAATTCCAGAACAATGTCAGGCTATTTGCGGAGATATGCAAGGAGTCCGATCTTTTCATTTTAACGATGAAGTTCAGGAAGTGCAGGAAGATCGAGGTTCTATCCTGTCTGAAATTCCTGAAAAAGCAGCAACCTGCCAGGATGGGCGGTGTACTCAACTGTGTAGATAACGATTATTTCACACTATCATGAGGTTTGCCATGTATAAAATTTATTATGCCGTTGCGTTTCTACTCCTTTTATCGGGTATGCTTCTTCAGTGCGGGTGCAATATTCCAGAGGGGGCTATTTACGCATCAACCCTGGGACCGGAGGTTGAAACCCTGCCGTCACCTCCAGGTTTGGATGAACAGATCAAGAAGGAGCTGGAGGAACTGCAGAAAGTCAAGACCGACACCTACAAGATATCGGTCGGCGACAAGTTCTCTTTCAAAGTGTATGACAACGAGGATTTGAACGTGAACGGACTTCTTGTCATGCCTGACGGAGGCATATCGGTAGGCCTTGCCGGAGTTGTATATGTTGCCGGCATGACAATCTCCAATGCGCAGGCGCAGATAGACCAGAAGCTAAAGAAGTATATCAGGGATCCGCACTGCTCTCTCATTCCTACTGAAATATCGTCTTCGACCTACACGATAATAGGAAAAATAGGGAATCCGAACCGTTATCCGATAACCAAACTTACCCGTCTGACAGATGCACTTGCGATAGCGAAAGGATTTCCAACAGGAGAGTTCGACGGCAAGACTGTCGAGCTTGCCGACCTAGATAATGCGTTCGTAGCCAGGAACGGCAAAATACTCCCTGTAAATTTTATCGAGGCGGTGACACGCGGCAATCAGCTCCACAACATCCCTATCCTGGACGGGGACTACATATATGTTCCATCTTCAGCTAATTCTGAGATATTCATACTGGGAGATGTCCACGAAGCGACCCATCTGGGCTACCAGAAGGGGATGACCGCGGTGACTGCCATGACATATGCGAAAGGACTGCTTGATTCATCATCACCCAGCATCCTGGTGGTCAGAGGCAACCTTTCGGCAGCTCCGAAAGTCTACGTGGTTGACATAGACGATGTAATGAGAGGCAAGAAACGAGATTTCCCTCTGAAGCCTAATGACATCCTGTTTGTCCCAAGGGGCCCGTTCTCCCAATATAACACTGCAATCAGGCAAATCATGCCGACATTCGAGCTGCTGAACCTGATGGCGGGGCCGTTTGGAAACAGTGCTATGACCATATCGGTTCCTTCCAGCAGTAGTAGTGGCGGAGGCAACTAGGGATGGAATTAAAGCACATCGCGTTCTTTTCCTTCCTATTCATAGGGATTCCAGTCCTATGCCTGCTCGCATCGCAGAAGAAGTGGATCGAGAACGCGGTGTTTTTCGTGGCGATATTCTTTACTTGCAGTCTCCTTGTGCATATCAACTTTGTCTCTATGGAGGACTATCGCGGAACGGCAAAAGGATTCGAGGTAACACTTGTTGACATGGCGATGCTGGTACTCTTCTATCTGGTCGTGTCGAGGAGAGGTCAGAGGCAGCTGATGATTTTTCCTCCCGGCACATTCATATACGGCCTGTATTTCATTTTCAGTGCGGTTTCAATTGCGAACTCCGCAGAGTCCATCTATTCGTATTTCGAACTGTGGAAGATGGGCAGGATGTATCTGTTCTACTGGATAATGTGCAATTATCTTTCAGGGGAGAAGGAGCTCATGACGATGCTTAAATTCATCCCTGCGGTGATCATCTATATTTTCCTGGTCGTCCTTGACCAGAAATACCGCATGCACCTGTTTCAGACCAATGGTCCGCTTCCTCACCAGAATTCACTTGTGATGTACATGACGATATTCAATACGATCATCTTCGCCTGGCTGCTGAATTCCGAGATGTCAGCTCTTAAAACAATATTCATACTGTCAGTCTTCGGCATGGGGTCGGCATGCATTATTTCGACACTTTCCAGGGCCGGGCTCATGTGTTTCGGCCTTGGCTGCGGAGTAACGCTTATTTTCTCGCTTATAAACGGAGCTACATTCAAGAAGTTCGCAATCGTGTCCCTGATCTTCATCGGCGGGTTAGCCATGCTCATCAAGAGCGCGGATACAATCATAGAGAGGTTCACAAATGCGCCCGAACAGTCCAAGCTTACCCGCATCTCCCTGGCGGAGGCCGCCGTAAAGATGGCAAACGACAAGACATTTGGGATCGGCCTGAACAACTGGGGCATAAAGATTAATCCGCCCTACTCCTACAGTGATCACATAGAAAGAAAGAATGATGAATTCAAGGAGGGTATTGTTGAAACTGTCTACCTGCTTGTCGCAGCAGAAACCGGATGGATCAATCTCTGCGTGTTCCTGCTTTTCATCCTCAAATTTTACTTCATGAACATCGTGAATTTCTTCAAATACCGGAAAACAGAGCTCGTGCTTTTTTCAGCAGGCCTGGCCGGGGGGCTGCTCTCGGTATATCTGGAATCTAGCCTCGAATGGGTGCTGAAACAGACCAACAACTTCTATCAGCTGATGCTGGTATTCGCCGTTATATCGGCAATGACGCACATCCGGAAGATGAATAAATCGGATGGAGAGCTGCAGGATGAAGATGAGACAAGTGCTTCACTCACGGAATGCGAGGAGGCACATGGAACATGAGAACAGAAACGTTGGCAAAGGCAAGGGGGCGGGGTGCGCCATGAATATGTTCGGCATAGGCTGTGCTATCATCTTGTCGCTCTTTGCCCTCTTCCTGCTTTTCTGTGTATGCTACACGGTGAAATCCGCATTCGGGCTTGACATATTTCCGGAAATACATCTGAAGGACTTAATTGATTCACTTCTAACTTCCAAAGGTTGACAGAATGGGCAAAATAGCAAAAGAACTGCTGGGAGGAACGATTACGAACTACGCGCTTCTCATTGCGAGAATCGCATGTGCTGTGTTCATGACCAGGATTCTTTTCCTGGGGCTAGGCGAAAGCAACTACGGTTTCTGGAGTCTGCTCTGGGCTGTCTTCGGTTATTCCGTTTTCCTGGATTTCGGATTCGGGCAGGCGATACAGAAATTCACTGCGGAAACAGACGTAAAGGACGGAATCCACGTATTCAACAAGATCATATCGACGGTGATGTCCCTATTTTGTGCGTTCTCCTTTGTCATAGTTATCGCTTCCCTGGTTATCGCTTACTACCTCGACAGGATATTCAACCTTGGTACAGACTCGGCGGAAAACATAAGGTACCTGAAAATTTCATTTGCAGTCTTCGGCATCGGCGTGGCGGCAGTGTTTCCTACAGGGATATTCCCGGAAATCCTGACAGGCATAAGGCGGTTCGACATCAGGAACGCCATACTGACGGTGAATGTTCTGCTGAACCTGGCCGGCATATACATCCTCATCAGCAATGGATATTCCCTTCTCGGCATCGCGATTTTCAGTTCAGTCCTGAATCTTTTAACCAATCTCGTGATGATATCGGTAATCATAAAGGTGCTTCCCGGATTCAGGATATCACCTTTCCTCTTTGACATGAAGAGATTGAAAGAGGTGACCTCCTTCAGCGTCTATTCATACATCTGCACGGTAGCCGACATGTTCATTACCAGAGTAGACAGGATAATCATAGGAATCTGCCTGGGGATGGGATCTGTCGGTATTTACCAGGTCGGAACAAGGCTCCCTGAAATGATGGAGAAACTTACTACCCAATTCCAGGCCACGCTCGGACCGATGGCGGCCTCCCTGTATAAGTCGGGAGACTTTGAAAAGCTGAGATGGATACTTCTGAGGAGCGCAAAGATTTCGGCTTTCATAACCGGATTCTTCTTCGTGGTATTCTACATGCTCTCACTTCAGATCCTTAAGATATGGCTGAAAGTCGACGACAGCATTGCTGTCAGTGTCACGTCCGTAATGCTTGTCTCGATATTTATAGGTGTAGCTTTCAGAAGTACGCAGGGCAAATTCCTGCTGATGGCGGGTGGGCATCGCAAGCAGGCGGTAATAAATGTGGCGTATGCTGCGCTCAACATCGCGCTCATCGCGGCCGTCGTGAAGCCATACGGGGTGCTCGGCACCGCATATGCCTGCATGATCTCGAACATAATCGTGAGCGTATTTGTAGTCTTCCCCCTTTCTGCGAAATCCGCAAAAATGAGAATTTCATACTTCCTCAGGAAGGTCTATCTGCCACTGCTTATACCCATTGCGCTATCCGCTGGTTCATTGACTGTATTCGTGCACGTGTTCAAGGACTGGGATCTGTTCAGGCTGGCGCTTGCCTCAACGGTTTCACTTGTGCTTTATCTTGCATCCGGGGCCCTCTTCTATTTCGAAAGGGATGATATAAGGAAATTGGTGGATGCTTCCGGAGCAGGCCGCATTCTCAGCCGGCTGAAGGCCCAGAAGGAGCAGGGATAATTGACCAATAATTGAACATGCGAGTTAAGAACTGGCAACTGATTACTGATAATTAAGGAGTTATGACTATGAATGATTCAGGAAAAAGAAGACTGCGCATTGCGATAGTCACAAATCGCTTCTATCCGGAAGTGGGCGGAGCTGAAACCAACATCTATTTCCAGGCCAGGGAAATTGCAAAAAGCCATGACCTGACAGTCTACTGTCCGAAAAGAATAGACCGTCCGTCTTGTGAAGAACTAGACGGATTCAAAGTCATACGCATGTATGATATACTTAACCCATCAGGCAAATATCCGAACATAGCCACCAAAACACTGTGCCCATCGATTTTTCCAAGGATCATGCTGTCGGGCCATGATATTGTAATGTTTTTCCCAGCTCTCAATTACAACAACAAGCTGGCATATTTTGCGGCGAAGCTCCGCGGGATCCCGGTTGTCGGCTGCTTCTTTGATTTTATTGACTATGCAACGGTCATCAAAGAGAAAGGCGAGGTTCCGGACGATATCCTTGAGAAGACCCGTGTGAAGAGCATGGATGCCGAAATCCTCAGCGGTCTGGGTCAGATATTCGCAATTGCCGATAAAGAAATATCATTGTTGAAGAGGTTCAACAACAATGTCTCCTACTCGCCCGTACCAGTACTCATGGATGAATATCTGAAGGAGTCGCCTTCATGCAGGGCGAAATACGGGATTCCGGAGGACGATTTCGTATTCCTCTGCCTTGGCAGGGTCTCGCAGATCAAAGGGCAGGATATTGCCGTGAAAGCCTTCTGCAGCAGATTCAAGGATGTTCCGGGCACTAGGCTTGTCGTAGTGGGCAGGCATGACTATGAACCTGAGTTCACCGAGGGTATGAAAAAGGAGATTTCCCGGTCCGGCATGGATGGCAGGGTTCTCTTCACTGGAATGGTGGACAGGAGTGAAGTACTGAGTTGGCTGAGGCATTCCGACATACACTTAATTCCAGTTCGTTTCATGAATTCCGGAGCAGTGGTCGTAGAGACCTGGGCGTCGGGAACTCCTGTGATACAGAGCGACGTTGTCGATCCGAACCTAGTAATAGATGGAAAGAACGGCTTCCTCTTCAAGAAAGGCTCGGCTGAGAATCTGGCTGAAAAAATGGCTGAAGCTTATGCCAGAAAAGATGAATTGAAACGCATGGCGGATGAGGGGGCTGCTCTTGTCAAGGAGAAATACACCTATGAATATCTTACGGCTCTTTATGAAAAAGCATTCTGTGAACTTGTCCGGAAAAAAGGGGGCTGAAGTGAATGGATTTATAAAAAAGGCGATTGCTTTTCTGTGTGTTCCGATACTTCTTTCATTTGCTGCCGGGTGTCCTGATTCCGGCAAAAAGGAAAGCCGGCGGGAAGCCGATGTCATTACCCCGTCTGGTCTCATCAACTCGGATCTGAAACGAATACGGCAGGAGGTGGAACTGCTTGCGATGAAAACGGAAAGACTCTACGGAAGACAGGATGAACTTGCGGCAAGATCCGACAGGACTGTTTATAAAACGGCATCCAATGGGGTTTTCTACAAGCCCTCAAATGATGGTGGAGCTGCACTGTTTATATCCGGTTATGTGCCTATAAATGATGATGTTGCGAAAGTCGCATACTTTACGGAACCCCTTGATGCGGAATTTAAGAAAATATGTACTGACTACCCCGAAACAGTGCAGGTCTACTATAATGACAGGAACAGTCTTAACAGGATATACCCATGGTTTGATGTGCTTTCGCAGTACCAGGAAAAGATGAACATACCGGAATTCAACTTCTACTATCTTGCAGACCAGGCCCATAATCCGGATCGCAAGGGGGTATGGGTGAAGGAGCCTTACATAGATCCAGCCGGCAGGGGGTGGATAGTTTCCGCAATAGCCCCTGTCTACTACAATAACAGACTGGAAGGCGTCAGCGGGATTGACATAACGGTAGAATCAATAGCATCTAGATTCCTGAAAAAGGATCCTGCCATATATGCGATCTTCACCAAATCCGGAACACTGGTGTCCGCAAACGACAAGGCTATGTCCATAATGCAGATGCCTCCGCTCAAATCCCCAAAATACATGCAGGCGGTGGACAAGGATCTTTACATGGAGCAAACGTACAACATAACCAAGTCGCGGCAGAAAAACATAAGGCAACTCGGCACAAGCCTTATCGAGAAAAAGCTACAGAAGACTGTTTTCCTATCAAGAGATGTGCAATATGATGTCTATTCAGCGAGAATGCCCGAACTGGACTGGATCTTTGTACACTTCCTGCCTTGAACAACTGGAACTGGAAAATGAAAAACGAACAAAAAGAGAAGAGGACTTTTTTCAGAAGCACGCACTTCAACCTGCTTCTCTCCCTCGCTGGCATAGTCAGCCTGGTTCTGACTCTTGTGTACTTCGTGAATACCGCATTCCAGCGCGAAATCAGAGGAGCTGAAGACAAGACAAAGATTTTAGTGTCCACCCTCAGAAGCGATCTCGAACTCAGCTACTCGCGATTCGAAGATGAAATGAGATTCAAGGTCTCTTATGTGCCCCTCACCAAAATACTTGAAAACAGGGAAATATCTTCAGAAGACATACTCCCGCTGCGCAAGCTATATTCATTGCACCATGAGATAATATCACAGCTCTGGATTCTGTCTCCTGAGATGAAGGGAAGGCGACTGACTTGCGGTAAGGACAACTACTTCAAGGTTTCCGAAATCATGGACTATGGAAAGTACGAACCTGTTTCCGAGGACAATATAGTAGACAGTCTCAAGATCCCGTATTATGACCATGGCAGGAATTTGCTCTATTATGTAATAGTAGAAGTTAACTACAGGAACTTCGTGGGCGAAAAAATGAAGGCCCTCTCTCTGATGGATCCGGACATCTGGATTTTCTATATGAGCCCTTCATGCAAAATGCTCGAAATGAGCCATTCGCAGAAAACTGAATACTCCTTGTTCAGCATTGAATCCAAGGCAAGGGCTAAGATATTCACCGATGTCGGGGAAGGTTATGATGGAACCATCGAAAACAAGGCAAGGGTGGATAACGTAAATATGGAATTCATTTCGTCGTTTTCACCCTTGAGCACAGGAGATAAGAAGGGATGGATCATGGTTTCCCTTGACAGGGACAGGGTTCTTTCCTCGGTATATCGCGTCCTTGTGACAGTCTCCTCGCTGTTCTTGTTCGCATTGTTTATAATCGTTTTTGTCTTTGGCTATTTCATAGTGAATATAAGCCTCACTTCGAAAGCCTTGAGAGAAAGCGAAAAAAGATGGGTTTTCGCAATAGAGGGAAGCGGAGACGGAGTATGGGACTGGAACACCCTTACAAATGAAGTGTATTTTTCAAGCCGCTGGAAAGAAATTATCGGATACTCAGACAATGAGCTCGCAAACAACTTTTCCGAATGGAAGAAAAGGGTTCATCCTGATGACTTGAGAAAAGTAGAGGACATTTTGAAATCAAATTTTTCCGGCATTACAGATATCTACATTAGCGAGCACAGGATGCTTGGCAAGTCTGGAAACTATATTTGGATTCTTGCCAGGGGCATGGTCATAGACAGAGATTCCAGAGGCAATCCCCTGCGCATGATAGGGACTCATACGGACATCACGCAGAGGAAAAATGCGGAGGAGGAGATACGACGACTTTCCGAAAGGTTGGATCTTGCAATCAAATCCGCCGGCATCGGCGTATGGGACTGGGATATCCCGAGCGACAGGTTGATATGGGATGACGGCATGAAAAACCTATACGGCGTGGATTCCCTGAATTCTCCGTCCACTATCAAGGCATGGATGGAGATGATAGATCCGGAGGACAGGAGGCGCGTACAACGCGGACTACGGAGCTCCACCGAAAATAAACTCTATTTCAGTGACGAATTTAAAATCCAACTGCCGGAAGGCAATGCAAGATATCTGATCGCCGCCGCCAAGGCGTTCTTAGACGATTCGGGGAACCCGTACAGGATGGTGGGGGTAAGTTACGATGTCACCGAAAGAAAAAAGGCGGAGCTGGAACTTAAAAGGAATTCCGAAACTGCCAATCTGATAGCCAGGATGTCCGCTCATTTCATAAATATAGACTCATCTTCGGTGGATACCGCGATCTCCCTCTCACTCGGTTCGATAGGAACACATCTTTCCATAGATGCCATACGTATCTTTGCGTTATCAGAAGATAATTCTTCAGTGAAATGCGAGAATGAATGGATTTCAGATGAAAACTCTAATATTAAGAAAACTGCCGGAAGGACAACCTCGGTAGAGACCGGTTCATGGTGGATGCAAAACATCCTGGAATTCAATAATATATGCATTCCAGACACTGGCAATCCTCCTTCATATGTGAAAGGAACTTGTTCCTTTCTGGAAGGGGAAAAGGTCAGATCTCTCCTGATCCTGCCGCTGGCCTGGAGACACAGACTTGAGCGCTTCATATGCTTTTCCACGGTGGAAAGGCCATGGAATCCTCCCGAAGGGGAAATCTCCCTGCTGCAGGCGCTAGAGGATGTGTTTCTTAACGCATCCAAGAGAAAGGAGATCGAAAGCGCGCTGATCCATAACCAGGAGATGCTGCGCGAAATAAACGATACGCTTGAAGAGAAGGTGGAGGATAGAACCAAGCGGCTCAAGGAAACGCAGACCCAAATGTTCCTCCAAGAAAAGATGGCTTCAATAGGGCAACTGGCAGCAGGTATCGCCCATGAGATAAACAATCCGGCAAGTTTCATAGCCACTAATTTCGACAGTCTGGTGGAGAACGCCAAAATCTTCCGGGAATTACTTGGCGAATACAGGGCACTGCTCGCCGACATGAAGGAGAAAAGAGCCCTTAGCGGACAAGGATTCGATTCGGCATACCGGAAGATCCTGGAAAAGGAGAAGGCTTACTCCCTGGACTATCTGCTCAACGACATTGAAAAGATATCCGAGGAATCCAAGGAAGGCTTCGCGAGAATATCCGACATATCCAGCAGCATGAGCGACTTCTCGAGATCCGACAGTGCGCGTGAAATGATCGCATACAACATCAACAACGGAATCAACGATACCCTTGTCATCGCTAAAAACACTTATAAATACTATGCCGAAATCATTCTTGAACTCGGGGAGATTCCAGACATATCATGCTGTCCCGGACAGCTCAACCAGGTGTTCCTAAACCTCGTCGTAAATGCCGCCCAGGCCATCGCCTCAGCTCCAGGGAATCGCAATGGAATCATCAAGATCAGGACTTGGCATGACTCGCAGTATGTGTACTGCAAGGTTTCCGACAACGGCCCCGGAATTGCGCCGGACATAAAAAACAGGGTTTTCGAACCGTTCTTCACGACAAAGGAGATTGGAAAGGGAACCGGCCTCGGACTCAGCATCTCATATGACATCATTGTCGTGAAGCATAAGGGGAACATATCTGTAGAGAGCGAGTACGGAAAAGGCACCGATTTCCTCGTCCGGCTCCCCATCAGAAGAGAGACGGAGTCACCAGCCGCAGAAGAAACAAAGGAATCCATTCCATCATGAACGAAAACAATAACACCTATTCTGCCGAACCAGCCATGGACAACGCTGTTCTTTTCGTAGATGACGAAAAGAATGTCCTTAACTCCCTTGAACGTTCCCTGCTAAGGGAGCCATACAGGAAATTCTTCGCAACCTCCGCGCAGGAGGCTAGGCGCATCCTAGAGACAGAACCCATACATGTCATAGTCAGCGACATGAAAATGCCGGAAATAGACGGACTGCATTTCCTCAAAGAGGTCAAAGAGAAATATCCTAAGATAGTCAGGATAATCCTGAGCGGGGACTCGGAGTTCAGAATCATCATTGACGCAATAAATATGGATGAAATCTACAGGTATGTCTCAAAACCTCTCAACGAACCGCGAGAGCTCAAGCTAACTTTACGCCAGGCTATCGAATACTACATGCTCAGGGAACGGTCTGCGGCACTTATGGCGGATCTGGAAAAGAGCAACATTGAGCTGAACCGGTGGAAGGATAGGATATCCGAAGATCTGGATATCGCCGGCTCCGTGCAGAAAAAGATCTTCCGCCCGGATCCTTTCTTCAGCGACACATGCGAAATGCATTCCTTCCACAAGCCTGTGATGAGCATAGGGGGGGACCTTTTCAACATAGTCCGGATGAAGGATGGGAAAATATGCGTGTACATAGGTGATGTAACCGGTCACGGCGTAGCAGCCGCCCTGATATCCTTCCTGGTGAACGCAATTATATCTGATGCGGTAGAAAGTTTTTCCGAATATGGACCGGCAATGATATGCAATGAGATAAGCGAAAGGTATCTGAGTGCGGTATCAAAGGACTTCTATGTCACACTTTTCATCGGCATATTCGATCCTGCCGATTATTCATGGCAGTGCATGAACTGCGGCCATCCTCCACCAATAATGGTCGACGCACAAGGACAATTCAAGGTGGATGAAGCCGGAGGTGGCGTCCCCATAGGAATGGGATTCATGAAGAAGACGACATATTCTAGGGCGGATGAGACTAGGATGACTACGCCTCCAGGATGCTCGCTGGTATTCTATACAGACGGACTCATCGAATCGGTGAACAGGGTCTCGGGCGAAATGTGCGGGATATCGGATCTTGCATCAATATCAGCGGAAATACTGTGTTCACCCAAATGCACGATTCCCGCCCCGGCAATCATCCGCACACTCTGCGATAAGGGCTTCTACTGCGATAACGACGATCTAACAATAATAACAGCCAGATTTATCAGTGACGATTACTTTGCCGTAAATGAATTGCTGAAGCCTGATCTGGAGGAAATATCGGCATTGGGTGAGAGGATTGAAAAAACCCTTGCAGGCAACAACTGGGAAGAAGAGCCAGCGTGTGCCGTCAGGCTGATATGCCTGGAACACCTCTCAAACATTGTCAGGCACGGGCGGCTCCAAAACGATTCGGAAATCTCTTTCCGTATGAGACTTACCCCGGAAGATGCGGTCATAGTGGTCACGGACTCCGGACGCGAATGGTCGTTCGCAGACAAGAATCCGAAGCGTTGTGCCCGCATGGCCGAAGGAGGATTCGGCCTTTCAATAATAAACGAAATATGCAAATATTTCCATTTCTTCCGCAGGGAGAACAGGAATTACGCCCATTTCATAATATCAAAAAAATATTCGCACGATGCCGGATTGGACCAGACGGAAAATGCGGATGAGAGGGAAAACATAAAATGAATGAGCCAGAAAGAATTTCCGGAAGGTCAGGATATCTCTGGATCGCACTGATCCTAGGCCTCCCTGCAATTACCATCCTCCCATCGTTGCTCGGCCTCTTGCGCGGCGGCGCGTATTTCTCGGGATGCCTTGAAAACATACACGATCAGAACATATACTTTTCGTTCATCAGCCAGGCTCGGGATGGCTTTCTGCTATTCATCAACGCGCCATGCAGCATAGTGCATGAAAGGGAATACGCCAACTTCACTTTTCTTGCAATAGGATGGTTTTCCAGGATAAGCTGCCTTTCTATGGAATCTTCATATGTGCTGTTCTCGTATTTATTCGGAGTTTCAGTCTGCTTCTTCCTGGCGGGACTCTTCCTCAGCCTCGTAAAGGACCAGATTGCGGCAGCAGCGGGAGTCTGCGCTGCATGGATGGGATCTGGATTCGGCGTCGTCTACAAGATCGCCTTCATGGCGCAGGGATTATCTATTGACAAGGTGAACATGACATCTGTGAGCGGTGACCTCTGGATGCCGGAAATGACCATATGGCATTCTGCAATCTATTCCCCACTGTTCATCTCCAGCTACCTCATGATAATCCTGGTATATGGAGGAATATGGCTTGCAGAAAAAAGGGAGAGCATTCTTCCGCTGGCGGTTTCCGCAGCGGCCGTCTTCTTCCTTGCGCTTTCTCACAGCTACGACATCGTCCCTGTAGGAATGATATCTTTTGCACTTATGGTGATGTTCCGCATTGAAAAGAGAGCCCTATGGAAACCACGTGTCTTTGCAGGATACGTGCTCTTTGCTGCAGGACTTCTCGCCGGAACAGCATACCAGTACTATGTCCTGAAACATAATCCAGGTTTCTCCATCTGGGCCGATCAGAATGTGAACAAGTCTCCGCCGTTCTACACCATCCTCGCTGGATACGGGTTTCTTTCACTGGGTTTCATCGAACTGGCGCTTCTCATGGCATTTGAAAGGAAGAAGATGGATCTGGCATTCAGGTTCCTGGGATTCTGGCTTGTCTTTCAGACCTTGCTCCTGTACTCGCCGTTCCCCTTCTCGAGAAGATTCATACTCGGGATCATCATTCCCCTATCATTCTTTTTCATCCTGTTCCTGATGAGGCTCTGGAAAAAAAGCCCTGCCTCGAGGATAATCGCCGTTGCGCTCTTTATCGGAACATTTCCAACCTTCATCTACCAGGAGGCGGCAAATGCCGGAAAGGCACTCTCACGCGACCAGAGATACTTCTTTATCGGAGACAGGATCTCCGCGTACAGGGCGATGTCACCTCTCGACTTCCGCGATGTCATCATGGGAAGCCTGGAGGAATCCAACTGCCTCCTGCGTTTCACAAGGGCGCAGATGGCATGCGCAAGTCAGCAGCAGTCTTCGCCTGGCGCAAAGGAGGCGCTCGGAAAAATCCTGGACGGGGACAGCTCAGGGCTTGAAGAATTCCTAAGTAAAAACAGGATTACATACATTTTCCTGGACAGAAGGGCGCAGGCGGTCTTCATTTCAGCAAACCGGGCTTTTCTCAATACACAAAATGTCTTTTATGAAAATGATGGATATATTGTCTACAAGGTATATGGATATAAAAATGAAAAATAAGAACCATTTAGGTTTATTGCTTTTTGTTCCATTGGCATGTCTGGCGGGACTAAGGATATTTTTCGTGGCCCGTTCAACTGAATTTGTGGACTTCCGGGCATACTACGACATGACTTGGGCAATGCTCAGGGGGGATAATCCCTTCATCATCGCAAATCTGCGCGTATGGAACTGGGTGGAGGCGCCGATATTCTATCCTGGCGCAGCACCGATATTCCTTCCGTTGATGGGGTTCGGAATAGACACTGCAAAGTATGTTTTTCTAGCAGTCAACATTATTGCCGGAATCGTCCTGATGCTTATTGTCATGGGCAGGTTCGGACTCTGGGAAAACACGAGAACACAGGCGGAAAAGATCCGTTCCGGGGAAATCCTCCCCCTGATACTGATCTTGCTCTTCCTGGGTTCGACCCCGTTCATCGCATGTCTGCGCCACGGCCAGATCTGCACAGTCGCAAGTATCATACTGTGCACCGTGCTGTTTTATTCAGACAGGATAAGGGGCGGCATCTTACTGGGCCTGACGGCAATGATGAAATACTCGATGATCACTGTCTCCGCACCTGTCATCCTCATCAGGAGGAACGGTCTTCCCATCTGCGTGATTGGATTCAGCATCTTCCTGAGCGCTGGACTCTTCCCTCTGATTTCAGGAGGAAGCCTCACTGAAGCATATATGAGCTACTACTACGAAATGAACCGCCAGATGGTCCACGGTTTCAACACGTATGCCGAAAGCGGCTACAACATGCTTCACGCTGATCTCATCGCCATCCCCGCGCTGCGCACGGCCCTCAAGATTTCAGTCCTGGTCGCGACATTTCTTGTCATCATCCGCACAAGACATAAGGAACTAGGGATTCCCGAGATGCTTCTGATTGCAAGTTCCACCATGATCATATCCTACCACCGCCTGTACGACTTGGTCCTCGTGCTACCGTTCCTCCTCGCCGGAATCCCATATTACTGGAAGAAAGGTGGATTTTCAGCATCTGTAATCATGATGGTTCTTGTAACTGCTCTGATGATCCCTGAAAATACGGTGTACGGGCTCGCCTCAGCAATCGGAGGACTCTGTCCAAACAACGGAATTTTCTGTCTGAGCAGATTCAGGAACTTCCAGCATATCCTACCTCTCTATCCTTTTGTCAATCTGGCCATTTTCATATGCGCCTTATTATTATGCTTCAGACGACCATGGGACGGTTGCGTATCAGCAGCCGAGACACATGAATCAAAAAACGGAAAGGACAGCCATGAAAAAAAATAGGGTGAATTTCACCGTCGCGTATCTGATGTTGCTTGCAGCAGGGCTCGCCGCGCTCGCGGCTCTCTGGTATTTCGCGGCCAGGCCAGGAGCTGGAATGCTTGCAGGGCTACCTCTGATCACAGCCTTTTTCCTGCTCGCCGTTTTGCTGGGTCTGGCCTTAAGAACCATGGCAAGAAAGGTATTCTTCGGAAGTAAAAACACTCTGCATCAGGCCTTCTCATTCGAATGCGTGACTGAAGCAGCGAGACTGTTCAACCCATTGACATGCGGCAGCGGAATGGAACTGGAATTCATCAAGAGGGAGACTTCCACGGAGAATGAGCCCGAAGAGTGGATGAACTCGGATGTCTTCTCGGTAATCATCCCCTCTTTTGCCCTGATCGCTGCAGCAGCAGCAATGAAGCACGCCGAGATATTCCTGTTCATCATGATGTTTCTCTTCCTGCCCATGCTTGCCGCAATGTTCTTCATTTCAAAGAGGTCCCTGCCGCTCTGTGCCATGAATCTGCTTGCCATGGTTCTGGAGGGGGGCATATTCGCATACGCGATGAGAGGCGTTCTTTGCCCTTCCGACAGCTTCATTGCATATTCGTGTTTCACCGTCCTACTTGCGACATCTCCGCTACCGTTCGCACTTGGGTTCGCGGAACTCTCCATAATTCCGTTCCTGTCAGTACCCGGAGTCCTCCAACTCATGATTCTCTTCCATGCTGTCAGAATATTGCCAGCGCTTGTAATAGCACCAATATATTTTGCCAGATACAAATTCGCGCTGAGGGACTTCTTCCGCCCGGGGCTCGCCTACGCAATCCATGCAAGCATACGTCCCGAAGGCGGATGGGCCTCATCCCCTTCCGGAAGCGGAATACTAGCCAGCATCGTCATTCCGGCATACAACGAGGAGAAAAGGCTTCCCGGTTTCCTCAAAGACGTACAGGAATATATGGATTCAAAAAAGGAGAAATTCGAAGTTATCATAGTTGATGACGGCTCCAAGGATGCCACTGTCGCCACTGTCGAAGGGTTCACCTCGAAGGATCCCAGGATCCGCATCGCAAGGCAGATCCCGAACCAAGGAAAGGGCGCCGCGGTCAGGCGTGGCATATTGGAGGCTCGCGGTGAATTTATACTCTTCGCGGACGCAGACGGGGCCACCCCGATTTCAGAACTGGAGAAATTCCTGCCGCTTGCCGCAAAAGGACACGAGATACTCATCGGTTCCAGGAAGGCAGGCTCGGAAAGCGTTGAAAGAAGCAGGAACTCGGCTAGGGCTATGATGGGTATGGTATTTTATAAAATAGTCAATTTCTTTGCGGTTCCGGGAATAAGGGATACCCAGTGCGGATTCAAGATGTTCAGACATGATGTCGCCGCAAAACTCTTTTCCAAGTCATCTGAGAAGGGCTGGGCGTTCGACGTGGAAATTCTATATCTTGCCCAACTCTACGGCTATGCGATAGTCGAGGTGCCGGTCAACTGGCACGAGGTGGAAGGCTCCAAAGTGAATCCCCTCAAGGACTCAATGAAAATGCTACTTGCAATATTCAGAATCAGAAGGAAGCACAGCGGTTTCATCAATGAACCTTAAAAATCTAAAATTTTTCCTGCAGGGTCTTAAATTTGCGGTGGTTGGAGGACTCAACACTGCGATAGACTTCCTTTTCGTAAATCTGCTTTACTGGCTGTTCAGGCCGGAAGGGCAGTCAGGACTCCTGCTGATTTCCGTATTTGCGGCATGCATGGCGATGCTCAACTCCTATTTCATGAACAAGCGCTGGTCTTTCTCTTCGGGCGGAGGTGCTCCGTCCAAGACATCGGCATCGGAGATATCGGGATTCCTCACCGTCTCAATGCTCGGTCTAGTCGTCAACACCTCCATCTTCCTTTTCACTTCGCGATATCTTTCAGAGCTCGCAGGCATCGGTGGCTTCATCAACATCAACGCCAGCAGGCTTACCGGCGTGGCGTGCGCGATGGCAGTGACATTTCTCGGATACAAGCTTGGAGTATTCGATACGCAGGCCGTCAGGAAATACAGGGAGACCGTCGGCAAATCCTGGATGGAAGGATTCAGGATATCATGGAGCTTCCTCATATGCATGATCATAACTGCCGCCGTAGTAAGAATAATATTCTTCATGACGGTGCCAGTGGCTTACGGCGACGCTGTGAACTATTATTGGACGGCCGCAGGAATAGCCTCAGGGAATTTCAAAGAGGTCGACTGGTTCTGGCACAGCCTTTTCACCTTCTTCGAAGCGATGCTCATGTTTGCCGGATTTAAAGGGGTGAATGCCATGATGCTATCTTCCCTGATCCCTGGAGTCCTACTGGTTGTTCCAGTTTATCTGGCATCAGGCAAGGCGTTCGGAAAGGCCACGGCCGTACTCGCCTCCATTTTCACAGTGCTCAGCCCCAGGCTGATCGAATATTCTGTGAACGGTTACTCCGAATCACTTTATCTTTTCTTGATTCTCTGCGCCGTCTGCATTGCTGCATTCTGGATTTCAGAAGGCGTTTGCGGATATGCCGGCGCAACAATCCTCGGCCTTTCAATTGCCGCATTTTCACTCGTCCGGAACGAATCATTCATAATGGCGCTGGCGCTAATAGCACTTATCCTGACGCAAAAGCTCCGCCGCAAGGTGGTATGCATGGCGATTACCGTCACCGTCTCTGCTCTGGCAATATTGATTTACATATCCGTTAATGAGCGCATCTCAGGTCAGGCCTGCATCTTCCAGAAATTCACAAACGTGGAAAAGGTCTATCTTGAACAGATCGACTGGAGGAATGCGGCAAAAGAGACCTATGGCGCCGTAAATCCTGAGTCATTAAAATCGTCGGAAAACACTGCGATGCGCCTGTTCAGGCATTTAAGACAAAACCTATTCTATATGGCTGAGAGGATGCCTGGCGTTTTCTTTTCCCCAGTACTGCTCTTTATCCCCTTCACCGGACTTTTCGGTTCTAGCCTGCTCGGAAGAAATAGGTCAGGCGCGGTATTCCTGCTTGCAGGGCTAATCCCCCTTCTGGTCTATCCGTTCCTGCAAGTCGAACCTAGGATGCTTTTACTGTCGCTTGTCGCCTTCAGTATCACAGGACTTGCCGGCGCATGGCTTTTTTCAGAATATATCGCCGAAAACATGCGCAGGCCTTTTATAAAATATGCGTTGGTATCCATATTGCTGCTATCGCTTCTGCCATTCATCCCGGTCCTCGCCTGGAGAAGTGGAGAACTGAGATCTTATCACAGGGAAATAGGGAAATGGATTTCTGAGAATGTGCCAGTGGAAAGTTCCATCTGCGGCGATGGTTATGGCTATGTGCTGTCAAGCTGCTTCTGGGCGGACAGGCGGGCCTGGCCGCGCCTCTGGACGGACAAGCCTTCGGAAATACCAGCCGACATGAGGGCTAAATCCAAGAAGATCCTCATCATATATGAGGAATTTGTCAAACTGGCGAATCCGGAAATCATCAATGTATTCGACAACGGCATAAAAGGCATGGTACGTCTCAAGGAGTTCAATACAAAGAGAGGCAGAATCCAGATATACAGGCTTGAAGAAGACGCTAATGCGGGTTTTGCCCGCAACCCAAACTCGAAATCCGAATATCGAAATTCGAAACAATAAAACAGAAATTTCAAATGTCTGATATTTTTTAAACTTCTAATTTTGAAATTGCTTAGAATTTCGTGCTTCGAGTTTTGGATTTTATATGCTAACAGAGGTGGTGCAATATGATTGCGAAGACAGCAAAGCTGATCAAGAAGATGATTGACGGAAATTCACTGCCGGCATACGTTATCTTCAGGGATCCACCCGTCATCATCAGCTATTTCGAGGATTTCCAGAAACACAGGGACGATATCATCGGGACATTCGGAGGCCGCAGCTTCCATGCGATTTTCCAGTTCGGGTGGCATCGCGAGACGAAGGAAAGGGCGGAGGAGGTGCGCGCCGAAGCGGAAGCCGTAAAAAAAATCTCCCCCGGCTGTGAAATGATATTCCTCTGTAATTCCGAACACGAGAGGAACCTGATCTCGGAGACCGGACTCAGGGCGGAATTCTGCCACCAGAACGCATTTCTCGATGAAAGGAGATATGCGGCCCTCAGGCTCCCGAGGAAATATGACGCCGTTTACGTAGCGAGGATCACGCCGTTCAAGCGCCACCACCTCGCATCCAATATAAAATCCCTTCTGCTCATAGGCGACCATTCGAAGAAGGAGGAAGGGCATTTCCGGGAAATCATGCGGATACTTCCGAACGCTACATGGAAAAGGAAGGTCTTCTCAAATTTCATTTCCAGAAACGTATGCCAGGCGTCATGCGGGCTCTGTCTGTCCGCCGAGGAAGGCGCCATGTTCGTAAGCGCCGAGTACCTGCTTTCAGGAATACCGGCCGTCTCAACAGCCAACATCGGAGGCAGGGATGTCATGTTCGACAAGGCGTATGTGTATTTCGCTGAAGACACCCCTGAATCGGTTCTCCAGGGAGTCGAGGCTATGAAGAAAATCAGCATAACTCCTGATGAAATAAGAAATGCAACCTTGGAAAAATTCAGGCCGCACAGGGGGAAGATGATTGAAATACTGCAGGAAATCTGTGACAAGGCCGGTGTCAGGAGGGATGTGCGCTCCGAGTGGAACAGCTTCTTCGTACACAAGTTCGGACTCAGGTGTTTCAACGGTCCGATTGTAAGGCTGACAAGGATTCTTAAACGGGGAAAAGGGAAATGAGGACTGTCTCTGACAAAAGAAGAATAAAAGAACTGAAGTCCAGGATTTCAATCCTCACAGGCGACACGCCCTGCAAGTTCCATATCATGAACATCTCAATGTTCGTGGAGAGCGTCAGGCTTTTCCTGAAATGGTCAAATCTCGAAGCAAAGGGCTTCAGGAACGCCACGAAGATCTCTGTGACAGAGGAGATATTCGAGTTTCCGAACCTGCCTCCCGAATTCGACGGTTTCAAGATTCTCCTCATCACCGATCTTCATATTGACGGGTTACCGGATCTTCCGGAAAAGATTCTGGAGAAGGCCCTTCCTCTGAAGTCGGACATATGCCTCTTCGGAGGTGATTACAGGTTCTACAACTGCGGAAACACCAGGAATGTCTGCGACAGGATGAGATCCTTCGTGAAAAAACTCTCAGAGACAGGTATACCGGTCGCAGCAGTGCTCGGGAACCACGATGAATACGAGATTGCGAAGGAACTCGACGCTGCCGGGGTGAGAATGCTCATAAACGAGAATTTTTCGATCGACAGGAACGGGGCCAAGATCTACATCTGCGGGGTTGACGACTGCCACTATTACGGCTCGCACGACATCAGCCAGGCCATTGCAGGAGTCCCAAATAAAGCATTCAAGATCTTCCTATGCCATTCCCCCGAGCTCTATGCTGACGTGGAAAGGGCGGGGTTCAGCCTCTATCTGGCGGGGCATACACACGGGGGTCAGATTTGCCCAATCCCAGGGAAGCCCATTCTTCTGCAGTCGAAAATACCGAGGAGTTTGGCTGCAGGCTCTTGGACTCAGGGCAAACTAAGAGGCTATACGAGCAGGGGCGCAGGAAGCAGCGGTGTCCCGGCAAGATTCAACTGCCCCCCCGAAATAGTGTTGATAACCCTCAAATCAGGGACAAATAAAAATGAATAGGCGCATAGACATCTTCATGTTCATCGACGCAATGGGCTGGGAAATCATAAAGGACAGGGATTTCCTCACGGATCTCCTGCCCTACAGGCGGCCAGTCAAGATGCAGTTCGGCTATTCCTCCACGGCAATCCCCACGATCCTGACCGGAGAGCCTCCGGTAGTCCACAAACACCTCAGCTTCTATTATTATTCTCCGGAGAACTCGCCTTTCACCATTTTCCACAAGCTCATGCTGCACAAGCTCCCGAAATCCATACTGAGCCGATGGCGCCTCAGGCACATGCTCTCGAAAGTCGTAGCCAAGCTCAACGGCTACACCGGATATTTCGAAATGTACGCTATGCCTTTCGACAAAATCCATTATTTCGACTATATAGAAAAGAAGGACATATTCGTTCCGGGAGGACTACACCCAGTTCCAAATCTTGCTGACAGGCTCGTGGAGAAAAAGATTCCATACCACATCTCCAACTGGCGTCTGAGCGAAGAGGAGAATGTCGCTGCGCTGATCCACGAAATCGAGAAGGGCGACATACGTTTCGCATTCCTGTATACGGCCGCAATGGACGGCCTGCTGCACATGGTCACCAAGTCGGGAAAGGAAGTCGGGTCGAAACTGGAATGGTATGCCTCGAAAATCAGAAAGATCGCAGAGGTGGCCGGGAAGCACTACAATGATTTCAGCATCAGCGTGGTTTCAGATCACGGGATGACTACTAAAACAGGCGTTGTCGATGTGATGAAGGCCGTAGACGCTCTCGGACTACAGCACGGAAAGGATTACGTTGCGACCTATGATTCGACCATGGGCAGGTTCTGGTTCCTCGGCGACAATGCACGTGCCGCCATAACAAAACTCGCCGCGGGAATCCCGCACTCAAAGATCGTCTCACAGGATGAAAAGATAAAATACGGCATCGACTTCCACGACAACATGTACGGTGAAATGATCCTGCTCATGGATCCGGGATATCAGATAGAGCCGTGCGACATGGGGCTTAAGGCGCTTCCGGGAATGCACGGATACTCTCCCGAACATGAGGACTCAAATGCGACATTCCTCTCCACCGACGATCCGGATCCGCACCCGGAGTGGGTGGGAGACTATTTCAAAATAATGATGAACAGCCTCGGAAAATAAGGAAAGCGTCATGCCAGCACCACGTGTCAGCATATTGATGAGATCCATGAACGATATCAGATATATCGAACGAACCCTATCGTCCATCATGTCGCAGACCTTCAATGATTTCGAACTTGTCAATGTCGACTCCGGCTCCACTGACGGCACCTACGAGATTGTCCGTAAATACAATCCTAATAAGTCAAAGCAGATACTCCCCTCTGAATATGTTCCCGGAAAAGTCCTCAATGCCGCCGTCAGGGAATGCGATGGGGAAATAATCGTGTTCAACAATTCTGACTGCATACCGCTGGACAACAAATGGCTTGAAAACCTGATTGCCCCGTTCCATAATGACTCCAAAATTGGTGCGAGTTTCGCAAACCAGATCCCTCGTCCGGATGCAAGACCACTTGTCGCAAAAGACAACACCAGGGCCTTTGGCGATGGTTCAGTGTCAGCAAGATGGAAGCACTTTTTTTCACTGGCAAGCAGCGCCGCAAGAAAGGAAATAGTCCTGCGGGATCCCTTCGACGAAAAAATAAAATATTCAGAGGACGTAGAATGGTCCCTCAGGATCAAGGAGCATGGCTGGAAAATCGCGTATGCGCCCGAATCAAGGGTTGAGCATTCCCACAATTATACCTTGAGCGAAGTCAAGAAAAGATTCTACAACGAAGGGCTGGCGGAAGGAAGAATATATGCGAACTGCCCAAGCTTCCTCAGGGGATTCGCGATTCCATTGCTCGCCGAATCATCCAGGGATTTCATCTATCTCGCCAAAAACGGGCTTATCATGGATATGCCTTACGGCGCCGTATACCGGATGCTCCAGAGATATTACGCCTACCGGGGCAGAAAAGACTACATGGAGAAGACATGAAAATCCTTATGGCAAGCCAGCACAGCGACATAGTAGGTGGAATCGAAAGGTTTCTGTATGACACTTCCGCCATCCTGAAAAAAAACGGCCACAGCATCTTCGGGCTCTTCGAAGTTGAAGGTTCCGGACCGCAGAAAGATATTTTCACCAAAAGATGGATCCGTGGGACAGACACGTGCGATGAAAAAATACTTGCGGAAATCGCAGAAACCGGACCGGACGTAGTGGTGGTCCACAAGACCACAGATGCGGCCTTCCTATCAGAACTGAACAGACGTTTCAGGACCGTTGCAGTGATTCACGATCACGACTACTATTGCATAAGAAGACACAAGTATTTCCCGATCGGAAGAATAAACTGCAACCTGCCGTTCGGCCTGCTGACATGCACGCTGTGCTCAGGAATACTGTCAAAGGTCTCCGGACACCTATCCCCGATAAATCCCTTCAGCCGGCTCAAGCTGCTCAAAGAGGTGAGAAACTGCTCCAGATCCCTTGTCATTTCCGACTTCATGCGAACAAACCTAATAAAGAACGGATTCTTCCCTGACAGGATCCGCAAAATACGTCCACCGGTGCAGATTTCAAAGGCGAATCACACAGAGAACACAAGGAGTGGCCCATTCAGGATACTTTTCGTAGGGCAGCTTATCCGCGGAAAGGGGGTCGACCTCCTTCTAACGGCAGCGGCGCATATTAAAACCGAGTTCAGGATGAAGATAGCGGGTTGTGGCAACGACGAGGACATGCTCAGGAAAATGGTCTCGGACTTAGGACTCGGCTCCAGCGTGGAATTCATCGGCCGCGTTTCCGAGATCGGCGCCCTCTACGAATGGGCGAACACTACGGTAATGCCGTGCAGATGGCAGGAACCGTTCGGACTCGTAGGAATAGAATCCATGTCGCATTCCAGGCCAGTGGTCGCGTTCGACGTCGGAGGTGTCTCGGAATGGCTGAGCCACGGGAATAATGGATATCTCGTCAGGCACGGAGACATACGAGCATTGGCGGAGACGATCGACAAACTGGCAGGCTCCGAGGAAACGATGCGCAAGATGGGAGCCGCAGGCCTGGAGATGGTACGTTCAGATTATTCGGATGAATCGTTTCTGAATGGTTTCCTAAAAAGCCTGGAGATTTGAATTATGAAAATACTTTATTCAGCCATGCCACTAGACAAGGGGAAATCAGGCATATCGAACTACATATTCAACACCCTTGAAGAAATGCTGAAGTATCACAAGGTGACAGTCATTGCTCTTCAAGAGGACATGCCGCTGCTGGCGGATCGCTTCCCGTCCGCGGAGTACATCCAGGTTTCAAACCTCTTCGCAAAACCGCTCGTGAACATGCTCTGGCATCTCTTCGTGATGCCATTCACCCTGGATTTCTCAAAATACGACTTCCTGTTCGTCCCTGCCGCCAACCGCAGGGTCATATGCAGATCCCCGATATTCTCCGTCGGAACAGTGCATGACTTCTCCCAATTCCACATAAAGGCGAAATACGACTTCCTCAGAATGTTCTACATCAGGCATGTCGTGCCGCGATTCCTGCACAGGTTCAGCGCAATTGTCGCGGTCAGCAAAAGCACTAGGAACGACACTGTATCGTTCTGCGGAATTCCGGAGGGCAGGATCAGCGTCCTCTACAACGGCTATGACAACCGTATCTACCGTGCAGACATCCCCAGGGAACAGGAGATGATAAGGGCTAAATTCGGAATCAAAAGCAAGTATATCCTGTACATATCCAGGATAGAGCATCCCGGAAAGAACCATCTCAACCTGATCAAGGCCTACGAGTTGCTCGATCCGCGCCTCTCCGGGGAATATGAGCTCGTCTTCGCCGGAAGCATGTGGTCCGGCGCCGAAAAGGTAAGGGAGTATGCGGAAAAATCAAAACTGAAGGACAGGATCATATTTACCGGATTCATCGAATACAAAGACATGCCGCAGCTATACCGCTGCGCCTCACTGTACGCATTCCCATCCTTCTTCGAGGGATTCGGAATTCCACTTGTCGAAGCCATGGCCTGCGCTGTTCCCTGCATATGTTCGGACTGCTCATCCCTGGCGGAAATCGCCGAAGGCGCAGCCCTCACCTTCGATCCGGCAGCCCCGGGAGATATCGCCAAAACAATGACACGTGTGCTGGATGACGAAACACTGGCATCTCAGATGTCCGCTAAAGGCTTGGATAAATTGAAGCTTTTCAACTGGGAAAGACATGTGAAAGGCATTATCGAGGCATATGACAAAAAAAATCCAAAATGATTTCAACAGGTTTGAATCGCGGTTTTCCGCTCCGGAGAGCGAAAACAAACGGACCTCCATGAGGAAGACTGCCTCCTCCCTGCTTGCACTGTTCAACAGAGTCCTATACAGGAGCGTAGAGATCGCCCTATCATCCGTTTTAATCATTGTTGCCACACTGCCCATACTAATATGCAAGACTGTCACCCGAATTCTGACAGGCGGAAGGATATTCGAGACCTGCACCGTCTATGGCATGGGCGGAGCCCCTTTGCAGCTCCTGATGTTCTCCTCTAAAAGATATTATATCAGAAATGGTACTTTGTCCTATTACGCCTTTACAGGAAAAATCGGGCTGGTCGGTGTGGGAATCAAAGAATATGGTACAAGACAGAGCACCCCTGAAAACGCCTATCTGATGCGCGACAAACCCGGAATATTCAGCCTCTGGTTCATCAGAGAGAGCGGAAAAATAGGACACGAGGGCAGAATCGGTACGGAATGGGAATACGTATTCAGGAGAAATTTATTCGGAGACATCTCACTCATCCTGAAAAGCATTCCCGCCGCGCTCATGAGATCCGGAAACAATGCATACTTCCCTGAAATAGTCCTTTTTGGAATCACATTCAAAAACACCCGCATGAAGGATGCCGTACAGATGATTGACGACAGCATCAGTTCGAATTCCAAGAAAAAGATATTCTTCATAAATCCGGACTGCCTCAATAAGACCTTTTCCGATAGCTCCTACCATAAGACACTCTGCAGGGCTGATGCCGTCCTTCCGGACGGCTCAGGACTAAATCTGGCCTGCAAGATCATCGGCAAACCCCTGCTCGAAAATGTAAACGGCACAGATCTCTTCCCGTTCATATGCAGACTTTGCGCCGAAAAGGGACGTTCGATATACCTGCTCGGAGCAAAGCCGGGAATCGCGGATACGGTGAAAAAGAACATGGAGACTTCTTATCCGGGGATCCGGGTTGTCGGAACTAGGGACGGCTACTTCAACAGGGAAACGGAATCCGCTCGTGTCATATGTGAAATCAACAGGGCGGCGCCCGACATCCTCATGGTGGCCTTCGGCGCACCTCATCAGGAAAAATGGGTTGACGCACATTCAGACGAACTGAATGCCAAGGTCTGCATCGGCGTCGGCGGACTCTTCGACTTCTTCTCCGGAAGAATACCGAGGGCGCCAAAGTGGATGCGGGAGTTCGGGCTTGAATGGATTTACAGGCTCAAACAGGAACCTGGCAGGATGTGGAGACGTTACATAATCGGAAACCCTCTTTTCGTATTCAGGGTCATAAAATGGAAATCTTTCATGGAGGTCAAAAATGCAGAAAAAAATTGAGGACAGAAACCATATGATGGAACGCCTGATCTCCACCGGCCAAGGCGGTCCCAGGTTTTCTTTGAGATTTAAAACAATGCTTTGGGCATTCACCGTCCAATCCTCATATTTCATCAAAAGGCTCATGGACATTGCCATATCGGGAATCCTGCTAATCATTTTCCTTCCGTTCTTCGCATTGCTAGCCCTGGCTATCAGGATGGAATCAAAAGGATCGGTCATTTTCACGCAGGCACGTGTCGGACTGGACGGCAGGCATTTCAGATTCTACAAGTTCAGATCCATGGTCGTGGACGCCGAAAAGATAAAGGAGAAGCTCGCAGCATCAAACGAATCGAAAGACGGGGTGATCTTCAAGATGAAGAAAGATCCGCGGATAACCAGGATCGGTGCTTTCATCAGAAAATTCAGCATAGACGAACTACCGCAGCTCTTCAATGTCTTCAAGGGCGACATGAGCCTCGTCGGACCAAGACCTCCAATTCCAAAGGAGGTCGCAGAATATAACCTGGAGGACAGAAAAAGGTTGCATGTCAAACCTGGAATCACATGCATCTGGCAGATATCCGGAAGAAGCGACATTCCCTTCAAACAACAGGCGGAACTGGACAAGCAATACATCAGAAGCAAGAGCGTCTGGCAGGACATCAAAATCCTGGTGCTGACTATACCGGCGGTGATCGGAGGAAAAGGAGCTTACTGATAATCATGGAGGCCCACGGAAGATTCACCATGTTTCTAAACCTGATATTTGATGCTTCTCCAGAAGATGTTTTCGTTTACGAGAAATGAAAAACTATCAGAAATCAAACGCCATCTGATTTTCGGGGCAAGCCGGTTTCTGTTTGAGGTGTATTGCTGGACATCGTCGAGATAGATTTCGGATGAAGAGCTCGGCAGTTATCCTGAGCGATGACAGGGATTCAGGTCAAGAATTCAGACTTCCATTCCCCGATATTGCGGCTTTCCGTGCTGAAATTCGCGCCAACTAGGATTATCTCCCTGCCGGAATTCAGGAACTTCTGATAATACTCCTTGTCATGGATCTGTTTCGGGGCCTCGTCTGCGGAACGATTGAGCTTAAACTCGAATATGTAGACGTATTTCTCCGTCTGCGC